>NZ_RZSR01000003.1:0-26540 GCF_004023265.1 Mesorhizobium sp. M1A.F.Ca.IN.020.06.1.1 | reverse complement strand
GTCCAATAGGGTGCGCCGCGCCAGGGCGAGCCAAATGGCAGGGGCTGCCGGGGGGCCCTAAGAAAAGCGTGGGTTCACGAGCACCCGGCGCGCGCCATCAGGCCGCCAGCTACTTGGAGGGCGGGTGTATCAGGCCTGTTTGTCGGGCCGAACCAGATCCATGTGGCTGACGCCGAGGGCCAATGCCAGTTCATAGATCGTGATAATTGTCGGATTTCTTCGGCCTTTCTCCAAGCCGCTGATGTACTGCTGACTGAACCCGGAAATCTCCGCAAGCTGCTCCTGCGTCAGACGCTTCCTTTGCCTGATCCTCTGCACATTCCGTCCGACCAACTTGCGCATATCCATGCACGCAAGCCAGCGGATCAGGCGGCTTGAGTTTATCAACTATAATATGTAATCCACATTTAGCAGGCAGAGGGCTTCGCGGGTCCATTGGCCGGAGATAGAATTAGCGATGTTACAGCCCAAATCGAACACGCCGTTTGCCGACGAGGTCCCCTGGTCGGACCGCATTACAGCCTACGACAAGGACCACTTTACAACCTATATGAGGCTCCTGGACGCCTCAGCCGACAACGCCACTGAAGAGGAAATGGCCCATGTGATCCTCGGCATTGATCCGGCACGCGAACCGGAGCGCGCACGGAACGTTCTTCGCAGTCATCTCGACCGTGCAAACTGGGTGGTGACGAGCGGCTACAAGGATTTGTTTGCCAGTTGACGAAATGGGCGGTGCGGTCGCTTCGCTTCAAGCAACGAACTCGCTGTAACCACCATGCATCGGCGCATCACCACAGCGCGAATGCGGTCGAAGATGATCGCGAGGACTTCCAGTCGGCGCGGGTGGCCCAGCGCTTCGGCACCCGCAAGCCAAGCGTCGAAGCGCCTGCAGGACGAAGCGGAGGCGGCGGCAGCGCGCTTTGAGCGAAACAGGGTTTTTTGCAGTCGCCCTTGCGCCGCAACTGTTGACACTTTCAAGAGAGTCCGGAGGGGGCTTTCAACCGCCGATCGGGCCAGATCGCGTCCATAATGAATCGGACGGGCAGCAAAACGCTAGCGGCACGAGCTGGAATGCGGGCTCGCACCGCAGGGGCATATGCTCGCGGCGCCCCCAGAAATGCCGTTGCGCAGCATGCCAGGCTCGCCACGTCGAACAGCGATCTCGCTGGACGGGTGAGACGATAGTCGCAATCCTTGTGGTCCTGGGCCTTCAACTTGCCTTCTCCGCGCGTGGATTCGCAGGCAGACAAGCGTGATGACGCGAGCGGTCGCCATAATTGTGGATGCGCAGCATGCCGAAGCGTGACTCAACGGGCAGCTTGCGGCAGCAAGGGAGACCCTTGCGGGACACTGGTTAAGTGTAACCCGGCCGCGGGGTCCCCGGACTGGTCGTGACCACGACTGATAGGAGTGCGCCACCTATGGCTCTACTACCCCTCCCCTCAACCTGCGCCTTGTCAAGGAGATGCTGCTGGAGCTCGGCATTGCCTTGTCCTGACGCCTGGCGAGCGCGATCTGGCTCGAACTTAGTAAAAAAGTCGTCACGTAGCGATACTGCCACCCGACTTCGGCATTGTGACCGGCAAGTGGACCTTCCCAAGTTTGCCGTTCAGAGGGGCGATTGCAGCTGACGCGCGGGGTTCACTACCATCGCGCTATCGAGCGATGACTCACGGGCCGTTAGTGAGCGCTCCGCCTGGAATGTCGCTCGATCCTGCCGCAAATCGAGCCGGTTTGCTGGCCACCGCATCGGCGGAAACGTCATTCATCCCTGCGGATGAGCGCTACAGAGGGACCTACCAGCTGCACTCTTGAGCTATGATCCAACCTTGGTAATCGCTCGTCTCGCGTCACTCAGGTCGGTGTCATCGCTGACGCGACGGCGGTCCACTTTGACAGCCCAGCGTGCACAGATTGGCATTGTCCGATGTACGACAATGTTGGAGAGGCGACATAGCCACTTCGACTGATCGCTCTGATTTTAAACTGTTTTCTATTGGCACGCATATTGGAACAGGCCTCGGCCCGAAAATGGTCGTGCAGCGAAAGTGGAATTTTTTCCTCTGTCGGGGACTACGCCCAGACTTTCCAGATGCAGAAAGGAAAGGGCCATACTCGCCGCGGAATAGTCCACTCACGGCTGCATAGCGCTTTTCCGCTTCACCCGCACACAGCTCCTGCGCTGCCGCAAAACTGGCAGTGAGAAGCCAACTCCAAAATTCTTCCGAAAACCCGGGAAGCAAAAAAGGGCAGATCGTTACGATTATGGCATCAGCAGCTCTGCCTATACGAGCCTCGCCGCCTTCTTGTCTGCTATGACTACGGCGCAGCGCGCAGTTCGCGCCCGCTTGGGCACCGATTTGCGACCATTCCTGCGCAACTGGCCTCAACAAGACGGAGGCAGGAATGATTCCGACACTCGGTGGTTGCAAAGCAGGAATTTAGGCGCCCGCCGTTGCCTGCTCTCCGCGGGCGGTACGCTTCTGTCTTGCAAGCATCGTTCTGTCCTCAGCTCGCCAGTTGCTGCTTCCCAGATAGCTGTGCTGCACCGGAAGGGGGCCGCGGGCGAACCGCATCCGAAGGACCGGAACGAGGAGAATGATCTGAAGCGAGAGCTGAGAGCTGCGGGACGCCGCGGCGAAGCTAGAAGGTGCGCCGCCACCTGCTGGGAGCGGCGTAAAAGACAAGAGCAACGGTCTGACGACGCGCGCCAGGAGGCGAAGCGGAATGGCCGAGACACCCTACCAGCACCGGCACGCGCCGTAATGGGCGTGGTAGTAGACCACTACGTCCGCAGGCTCGACAGAATCTCGCAGGGGTCAGCTTCAAGGGCGGCAGTGACGTCGAGAAACTCAATAATATCGAGACGTCGCTCTCCACCCTCATATTTGGCCACGAAGGATTGCGGCCTGCCAAGCTTCTCTGCCACTTTTGCCTGTGTCAGCCCTTTGACCTTGCGCAGCGAGATCAACTGGGCCAGAAACCGCTGGTGGCGGGGAGATCGAAGAGATTTGGGCATGTAGGTGAACCGGTCAGTTAACGACCGGCTCAGCGACTAATTCCGGTTTCGGATTATCCCATTTTGGGATAGTCCGCCTTAGATCCAGCGATGACATGCGAGGTTCGCGGCAGACATGAATCGATCAACGGGAACAGATGGGACACAAAGCTCAACACTGCGCGACGAAGTGCCTTGGTCAGAGAGCCTCACGAGCTATGACAGGCAGCATTTCAATATCTACCTGAGGATCCTGGACGCCTGCGCCGACGATGCTAGCGAAAAGGAGAAGGCCGATCTCATTCTCGGCATCGACCCAGCCCATGAACCGGTCCGTGCCCGGAAGGCTCTTCGCAGCCATATGGACCGAGCGAACTGGATGGTTACGACTGGCTACAAGGAACTGTTCGCCGGCTGACGCACTGACGGATTCTCACTCTTTTCAGGCAAGGAACTCACGATATCCTCCAGTCCTGAGCGCACGGCCGTCGCGAGGTGATCGCCAGCAATCGGCGTGGACGCGCCCTCCCGATCAGCATTTCAGCGATCTCGCGTTGTGACGCTCCGGCGAGCGATCCATTAATCGGGGGCCGCGTTGTCCGAACTAAACATGCGGGCGGGCTATTCGCGGTAAGCACAAAGGGGACGGAGTCACTCAAGCGCAAAGGCGATGCTTCAACGCCTCCGGCAGGCCAGATCGCCGCTGCACGCAGGTGAACTGGCTGTATTCATGTCAGCACCCGTGACACGGGACGCTAGCCCCAGCTCGACACGCCTCCCGTCCCAACGGGGGTTCGGTCGAGGATGAGGACGGCTGTTCCGCAATCACCGGCAGCACATTGGCGCACCGGCTCCGCCGTCGGAGGCTTCAACAAGGCCTTCACCTCTATAGCCGAGGAGCCCTGCCGCATAGCGCGGCCGATGACGCGATTCTCAAACAGAGCAGCGGCCGCGCGCCGACCTGAGCTACGGGTTCGCGTCGTACCCGCACTAGGATGCGCATCCCTCCACGGCAGGCCGACGCCGGCGAACCAAAAAAGGATGCCCGATGAAAAGTGCGGCCATGCCCTGGCGACTATCTGTAAGGCTGCAAGCTCTGTGTGTCGCCCGGCCGAAGCTCTTGCACCCCCCCGCAGGCGAAGAACTTATTCTTGCGTTAAAGGTAGATTGCGCAATGCCCGTCGGCCGAAATCGGGCACGTCGACGTCCTGCCCCGCCACGATGATCGAGCGGCGGATAGCGCGCGTGCGAGTGAAGAAATCAAACAGCTTGTCGCCTTCGCACCAGCGGAGCGCCCGCTGCAGATAGGCAAGGTCCTCCGAAAAGCGGGCCAGCATTTCGAGGATCGCATCGCGGTTGTTCAAGCACACGTCGCGCCACATTGTAGGATCGGAAGAGGCGAGGCGAGTGAAGTCGCGGAAGCCGGTGGCAGAATATTTGATGACCTTGTTTTTGGTGGCCGTTTCCAGGTCATCCGCGGTCCCGACGATGCTATAGGCGATGATGTGCGGCAGGTGCGAGACGATCGCCATTGTCATGTCGTGGTGTTGCGGCTCCATCGTGTCAATGTGGGAGCCGCAGCGACGCCAGAATTCGGAGAGTTTCTCGAGAGCGGCGGGGTCGGTGCCTTCCAGCGGCGTGAAGATGCACCATCGGTTCTCGAACAGTTCGGCAAAACCAGCATCAGGGCCGGACTTTTCCGTGCCGGCCAGCGGATGGCCCGGGATGAAGTGTACGCCCTCCGGCACGAATGGCTGCATCCGAGCGATCACGGAGACCTTGGTGGAGCCGACATCTGTGAGGATAGCGCCCTTTGTAAGCGCCGGTGCGATCACCTCAGCCACGGCGCCGGACCCACCGACGGGCACTGAGACGACGACGAGGTCGGCCCCGCGCACCGCCTCCTTCGCATCGGTCGTGTAGCCGTCTCCGAGCTTCAATTCTTCCGCGCGCTTCAAAGTCTCGGCGCTGCGCGTTGCAATGGCGATATGGCCGGCCAGCCCCTCGCGGCAGATGACGCGCGCTAGAGAAGAGCCGATAAGGCCGATGCCGACCAGGGCGATCTTTTCAAACAGGGGTTTCGACATGACCAACTTTTCAGGATTCGATGAGTGCGGCGACTTTGCTGCCATCGGCTTCTTCTGTTCGGAATCGTCGCCGCACATTGTGACCGGGCACGGGCACCCGGAAATCCAAATTCAGGATAAAAAACAGATAAGGGTCGGACAACTACTAGAATTGATCGACACTGGTCGTTTGGTAGAGAATCCGCAGCTGCCGCCGAACGACAAAACAACGTAAGCTGGTCGGACACTCTGGTTGCCGGCGATCGAGTTGAGGAAACACAGCCATGGCTTTAGCCTTCCAAGTCTATGCTCCGCATTCACCCCAGTTTTGTTGCTGGTGGACAAAGCTGCCGGCTATAAGCCTGAAGTATCTGCGCGCCGTCGTCGGCACAAAGTTGTATCACATCCCCACGCATAGTGAAGTTATACTTATTTAAATTTTTGTTGCCAAACAATTTACAATTACTCACTATCAATCGGTAGATTTACAAAATCTCTCCAGTATTCCGCGATCTGGACTTCGAGCCGGGCCGACGGGATCTCGTTCAGATAGCCTGATTCGTGAACTTACCGGTCGCGTGCGGTGATCACGTCCTCGCGACGCGGCAATTTCGAAAGCTTCGGTGCGCCTTAGACGGCGTTCTATGAATGTAACGCCGGCAAACTGGCGCGGCGAGCAGCTCTATTACAGGGAGTGAGGGCAATTATTGGGTGACGATCACCTTTTGCCCAGCAGTTTGTTTCTAATCGCCAAGGCTCGGAAATGGTGTAATCGACCAACTGATCAAGTCGACAGCACGCTGAAGTGCCACCTCGGTCTCAGCAAGGCTGGCGGACACGGCCATGACATATCCGATACGGTCTCGGTAATCCCCTTTTCTGATGACCGGGGTCTTCGGCCCAATAAACAGTTTGACCTCGGCGACACCTGATACAGCAGCCGCCCTACCGACGCCATTAATCCGATCGATGATGCCATCGCGATCAGCAACCAGTATTCGCGTGGCCGCAGTGTGCGAGTGCCTTGCGTCTAAATTCCATTCATCGCCGATGACAAGCTTGATGTGCTCGGTGATCAGATCGACACCGTAAGCCAGCTGAACCAGTTGAGAATCAAGCGCGCCCGCAAGTCGCGGATTTACTTCAATGACGATTGGGCCACGCTTCGTCCACCGGAATTCAATGTTCGCTGGTCCCCAACCAAGGCCGAGAGCTTGCAAAGATTTCAACGAAACGTCGGCGATACGCCCATGCTCGTCAGGTGTCAGCACGGCCGGAAAGGTGAACTGGCGATAGACGAAATGCGGCAGGGGCCCGAAGTCGGCGGCAGTGATGCCAATGACCTCATTTCCCATCATCTGCGCGGTATAATGTGGACCTTCCGCGAATTCTTCGACCAACATCCTCTGGGAAGACCGCCATATGTGCTTCCCCCCCAATAGGTAGGTCGTATGTTCGGTTACCTCATCGAAGCTGCGGCACAATCGGACACCGCAGCTGCCCGCGCCCACGGCTGGTTTAAGAACCACCGGCAGGCCGATCTCGGCGGCAGAGCGCTCTACGTCTGCCGCGTTCACTGCCAACCGATAAGTAGGGATTGGAACCCCGGCCTCTGCGAGGAGCTGGCGTTGAGTGAACTTGTCGCAGCACCGTTCAATCGATGCGGGGTTCGGCCCCTGTAGATCGAAATGCCGAGAGAGCTTGCCCACTGTGACATAGACGTCCTCCAAGCCGCTCGTAATGCCGGCAAGGTCATAGGTCGCACGTAGACGCAAACATTCACGGATCAGCGCATCGAGATTGCCAGTATCGACACGGATAGCATGGATGCCTTCTGCCGCAAGATAGTCATATCGAGATGGATCGGTTGACAGCGTAATTGGATGAAGACCAAGGCGCTGGGCGGCTTGGACATAGAGCAAACCATTACCCGTTACACTGCCCTCAATCAGGATTAGCGCTCTTGTCCCCATACCTGTTACCCTCGACGGTTCGGTGCTGTGCGACCGTTAGTTGATAAATCGACGTCAGCTTGTCAGCCGCGCGTGATCTCAGATTTTGTGGTGAACGTATCATTGTGCGCGATTTTCGGTCGCAAAGATTCTGCAAATTGACTTGAAGGTTTTGTTGCAGGGCTGAGCAAGGATTGATTGGTTAGCTGGTGGTCGGGCGGGAGACTGGCGAATGATCGAATGATCAGTAGCCAAGCCCGTGCCGCGGCTCCTGCTTTATAGGGCTTGTTAAGGTGCGGCTCTGATAGATTTTCATGGACCTCAGCCAACGCCGGAAACAACCCGGCGAGCGATACATGCCGTCAGCCTGTTGCCGTCGATCTTGATGTGGACAGCTGGATCGTTTTAGGGCCCTCCTCGCCGAGGAATTTCTCCGCCGTTGGGGGCACCTCTCTCACGGTTCGCAGCCTGTGCACCTGCGCAGGTGAGGCTGACTTATCGGTGAGCTGAAAAACCCGAACCCGCGAGACGCGCAATCGCCTGTTTGGTGGTGCTCAAGCCAAGCTTCCTCCGGGCGTTTTCGAGATGATAGGCGGCCGTACGCCGCTTAATCCCTAGGATGCAGCCGATGTCCCAGGCGGACTTGCCCCGCGCTGCCCATTGCAGGCATTCGTACTCGCGCGGCGTCAGCGAGACACCGTCGACAATTCGGTCCGTTGAAAACTTGCGGCGAACGAAAATATGGAAACAGGTCGCGATGAGCTGAAGCCCTTGTTCATAGCGTTCCGTGACGCGGAAAAATGCAGGGTCCGACTTGCCAGCTGCAAAGGTCATAGCCGCAACATTGCCTCGGCGATCGATGATAGGGATCGTCATGCCGCAGCCGATGCCAAACTGCGCCGCTTCTTCGAAAATCCGCCGTTGAGGCTCTGATGGCCCAAAACTCTTTAGATCAAAGCCCCATTGAAATGGGTATCCGCCACAGCGCGCACGCGCAATCACCGGATCGACATTCTGATAACGGTTCTCAAGATAGCGCGCTGTCCAGGGTGCCGGATAGTTTGAGATCAGCGTGGGCTTGCCATTAGGCCCCATTGGCCAGGAGAGGTAGGCAAAAGACATTAGATCGAGTCCTTCGGTGAGACCGGCCATCGCGCGGTGAAGGTCAGTCTCATCAACGCTTTCCGACATCTGTTCCAAAAATCGCTCGAAAACAGTGTGCATGTCTGCCCTTATCTGGATATTCCCTTGCCTCTCCGAGAAGGTCTCATGTGAGGGTCCCGCGGGCAGCGGTAGGTGATGATGCTTGTCTTCATCAAAACACTCAGCGCAACCACCATTCTGTCTCCGCTGAAGTCGGTCGCAGACAATCGCATCACACTCTAGAATCGCGGAGAATGCAGTAAAACGTCTGGCGCCTTAGAAAAGGCGCCCTGCCGATCGGGAGGTAAACCGGCAGGGCGCGCCGCGCAAAGCTCGCGGTCTAATGAGGAAGACCGGGCAGCAGCGGCAAGAAATTACGTCTTCGAATTCTGGCCATATGGATTGCAGTATCCAAAGATGACGCTCAGATCCCTATAGCCTCGTAGGCAGCAGCGATCCTTCGGATAGCCACGACATAGGCGGCTGTCCTGTAGTCGCCGATTTCAGGCTGCGTCCCAAGAAGATCAGCTATGTTCACCCAAGCCCCGCGCATGACGTCCTCGAGACCGGAACGAACGAGATCAATCTCGGCGCCGCCTTCGAGAAACTCATCGCGCATATCGGCGGGAAAGGTCTTGCCGGTCATGCGCTCGAGCGCCATTGCAATCGTCTGATTACGCCGTTCACGGCGCCGCCTCTCCATCAAGCCAAATGGGATGTGGGTCAGGTTTTTGACCCATTCGAAATAGCTCACCACAACACCACCCGCATTCACATAGAGGTCGGGCAGGATTGTCTTTCCTCGGGAGCGCAACATCTGATCGGCTTGGAAAGTGACCGGGCCATTGGCGGCTTCGACAACGAGATGGGCCTTGATGCGCTCGGCATTGTCGACGTGAATGGCATTCTCCATCGCCGCGGGGATGAGGATATCGCACGCTTCCTCGATGCCTGTCATGTCACCCGCGAAGGACTTGGCATTCTCAAAGCCAAGGATGCTACCGGTACGCAACTGATGCCGCTTCAGGGCCTCGACGGGAAGGCCTGCCGGTTTGGAGACATACCCGTCGCGTTCGGCAACCACGATGACGCGCGCGCCATCTTCTTCTGAGAGGAACTTGGCAGCGTGGTAACCCACATTGCCGAATCCCTGAACAACGACACTCGCTCCCTTCAGATCCCGCCGCCCACCGATCCCTGGCGCACGCGGATCGCGAAGATAGTTTTGGATTGCGAACTGCACACCACGACCTGTCGCTTCCGTCCGCCCGGCGATCCCGCCTTTTGAAAGCGGTTTCCCCGTTACGCAAGCGCGAGCATTGACCACATCGGTGGGATTGGCGCGACGGAACTCATCGACCATCCAGGCCATTTCCCGCTCACTCGTGCCCACATCCGGAGCCGGGACGTTGAGCCCAGGGCCGATTAGGCCACGCTTCGTGAGCTCTTGGGTGAAGCGCCGGGTGATGCGCTCGAGTTCCTGAGGCGTCCACTCACGCGGATCGATCTTTAGCGCGCCCTTCGACCCACCGAAAGGGACATCGACGAGCGCGCATTTGAGCGTCATCAGTGCTGCAAGCGCCTCCACCTCCTCGGCGTCAGAATCGGGCGCATAGCGGATCCCACCCTTGACTGGCTCGCAATGTTCGCTATGCACCGAGCGCCAGCCGACAAAGCTGTACATACGGCCACGCAGCCTGACACCGAAACGCACCGTATAGGTCGAATTGCACTGGACAATCCGCTCCGCAAGACCCTCCTGAAGATCGAGAAAGGCTATCGCGTGGCGGAAATTCTTGTCGACGCTTTGTAGAAAACTTGTTGAGGCTAGCATTGCTCACCTCCCGACGCGATGCTACTCGCCGAGAGCGCGGCAGCCGCCAACCGATGGGTTTTCTCAATCGCCACTTTATGATCGCCAAGCTCGCATAAAGACGACAAGATAACTTTGCACACAGTCCATGTTCCTTTGTAAGCATCTTTAGGAATTTTCAAATTAGTTCTCTATGCAGTGGGAGCTCTCGCGGCAGTCGCAGAAAGCTCCTGCGATGTCGAAACGGCCGCGGCGGATCTGCACTGCAGCCATCCCAATTCAGATTGTCTGATTCTCGCGGACGAGCTCATCCATAACGGAACGGACCGCGCATTCTGCGATTGCAACGATTTCTTCGACCTCAGCCTTCGTTGTTACGAGCGGCGGGGAAAAACCAAGAATATCGCCGTGCGGCATAGCGCGAGCAATCAGACCACGGTCACGGGCTGCCTTCGAGATTCGGGCACCAACTTTGAGCCTCGGATCAAAACGCTTTCGATTGTGGCGGTCGGCCACGAACTCGACTGCGCCCATAAGGCCCACCCCGCGTACTTCAGCGACGATGGGCAACTGCGCGAATTTTTCCTTCAGCTGTGCCTGGAAAAACGCGCCGACGTCGCGAGCGTTGCCAGGCAAATCTTCGTTCTCGACAATGTCGAGAACCGCGTTTGCCGCGGCAGCTCCGATCGGATGACCTGAGTAGGTGTAGCCGTGGGAGAATGCACCAACTTGGTCGGCTCCGTCTTCCATGACCTTATAGACCTTCTCACCGACGATCGCCGCGGAGAGCGGGAAGTAGGCAGAGGTCAGACCCTTGGCGACCGTCACAAGATCGGGTTCGATCCCATAGTGCTGTGAACCGAACATGGAGCCAGTGCGGCCGAAACCGGTGATGACTTCATCAGCAATGAGCAGCACATCATGCTTTTTGAGAACGGCCTGAATCGCAGCCCAGTAACCTTCGGGCGGAGGAGTAATGCCACCAGTGCCGAGCACCGGCTCGCCGATGAAGGCACCCACATTATTCGCGCCTAGGCCTTCGATCAGCTGATCGAGCTCCTCGGCCCGCCGCGCGGAGAACTCCTGCTCTGTCTCGCCCGGGTTTGCGCCCCAGTAGTGGTGCGGGACACCCGTGTGAACAATCTGCGTGAGCGGTAAGTCCATATGGTTGTGGTAGAAGCTCATGCCGGTCATGGAGCCCGACAAAACGCTGCAGCCGTGGTAACCACGCTCACGCGAGATGATCTTCTTCTTGTTCGGCTTGCCCCGCAAGTTGTTGTAGTACCAGACGAGCTTGGCCTGGGTTTCGTTGGCGTCCGAGCCGGACATGCCGTAGAAAACCTTGCTCATTTTGCCCGGCGCCATTTTCACAAGCCGGTCGGAGAGGATTGCGAGTTCGTCTGTCGTGTGGGCCGCGTAGGAATGGTAGTAGGCCAGACGAAAGGCTTGGCGAGAGATAGCTTCGGCGACTTCGGCGCGCCCGTAGCCGACATTCACGCAATAAAGACCGGCGAACCCGTCGATCAACTGGTTGCCATGGGCGTCCTGGATGCGGATGCCCTTCCCTGTCTCAACGATGGTCGGCTCGCCTAGCTTACCGGTGGCGAAGTCCTTTAGTTGCGTAAAAGGATGAAGGACAGAATTCCTGTCCTTTTCCCCAATTTCCTCAATATCGATTGCCATTAGGACGCCCTCTTACGCTGCGAGATTTCCGAAGCAGGTGTATTTTGGTTCCAGATACTCTGCCATTCCGTGCCTGGAGCCTTCCCGGCCGAGACCGGATTGTTTCCATCCACCAAACGGGATTGGCGCGCCTGTAAATTTTGGCGTGTTGACCGCAACCATGCCGTACTCGAGCCGGTCGGTGAGCCTCATCGCACGGTTAAGGTCGCGGGTGTAAACATATGCGGCCAGCCCCATCTCTGAATTGTTCGCGCGCGCGAGCACCTCGTGCTCGTCGTCAAAGGGCAGGATTGCGGCCACGGGCCCGAAGGTTTCTTCCTTCGCGACCCGCATATCATCGGTCACGTCGGCGAGCACGGTCGGCGTCACGAAGTTCCCTCCAAACGGGTTATCCTGCGAGCCGGTCACGATTCGAGCCCCGGCTGAAAGAGCCTCGGAAATCTGCTGTCTGCACTTTTCGGCTACAGATGCCCGTGTCATCGGACCGATGTCGACGCCAGGCTCCAACCCGTGTCCGAGTTTCAGCTTGCTGGTGGCCCTTGCGAACTCTTCTACGAAGCGGTTGTAGACTCCCCGGTGCACGTAGATCCGGTTTGCTGCCAGACAGTCCTGACCGGATGTGGCGAATTTCGCCGCCATGCATCCAGTGACCGCGGCTGTGATCTCCGCATCATCGAACAGGATGAAGGGAGCATTGCCGCCAAGTTCGAGTGATGCTTTCTTGATGGTCTTAGCGGCCTGGCCGAGCAGGATTCGGCCGACTTCAGTCGAGCCAGTGAAGGAGAATGCCCGCACGTCACTATGCTCTAACAGCCGCTTGGCAAGCGGCGGGGCCTCGCCCGTGATCACCTGAAAAACGCCGGCAGGAATCCCTGCCTCCTCAGCGAGCCGGGCAAGCGCGAGCGCCGACAAAGGCGTCTCAGGGGCTGGCTTTACGATCATTGTGCAGCCAGCGGCCAGTGCGGCTCCTGCCTTTCTTGTGATCATTGCGGATGGAAAATTCCATGGTGTGATAGCAACCGTCACCCCGACGGGCTGCATCTGCACCGCGAGCCGGCACCCGGTGAGGTGGCTAGGGATGGTTTCGCCGTAGGTCCGCTCACCCTCCGCCGCAAACCAGTCTAGAAAGCCAGCCGCATATGAAATTTCGCCGCGAGCCTCGGCGACAGGCTTGCCTTGCTCGGCGGTCATGATGACAGCTAGGTCCTCCGCATGCTCGCGCATACCTGCTGCCCATTTCCGCAGGCATGCGCCACGTTCCGAAGGCAGCACATCGCGCCACCCCAGGAATGTGGTTCTCGCGAAAGAAACGGCTTCGTCTACATCTGACACTGAGCAGGCTGCTACTTGAGCCAGCTCTTCGCCAGTAGCAGGATCAAGGACAGCGATAGTTTGCTGCTTCGAGAGCCAATCGCCTTTCAGGTAAGCGCGTGTTTGCAGAAGGTCCGGCCGCTTGACGCCCTTTAATGCAGCCCTTGCAATGCCTTTCATCTGTAACTCCAACTCGAGCCTTCTTTGCGCCGAAACTACTCTCGCGAGAGCGCCGATCGACAGCGCAGTTGCCAATTCCGGGCCGTTCCTCTGCAAAAACCGCACTGCAACCGAATTTTTCCTTCGTTTGGGAGGAAATCTGATTTCTGTCCGGAAAACGGGCTGCTGAAGCATGCTTTCGAGAACGACGGCGGTCATGATTGTTCATAACGGTGTTTGCCCAAAGGTACGTCTGGCCCGCGATCCGGAATTTCGCTGGGCCGCACCGTTGAGCTCGCATCGCTATTGGCATCGACTAAGAGGCCGAAAGTTCATTGCCATGGGCATTAGGAGATCGAAGGCCGAGAGGACGGCGCGTCGATTTCATTTACCACCCCTTCCTCTGACGAACACTGGGAAGGTCCGTTCGCCCATGATCGTCAAGTCTGTTGGCCGCTCTTTCAACGGCGCTTGCACGAAAAGGCCGTCGGCATGGCGGTCCACCGAAATCCTGCGATCAATCGGGATTGGCGTGGAAAATCTGCAAGGACAGACTGAAATAGAGCGCCTTTCGCACAGATATACGGATATAGTGAACCCACCGGCAACGAAGCTGGTTCTCCCCTGCCGCTAGCCGCAGTCGGGCCCGACTTCTGTCCCGCGGCATTGGAACTCCGGTAAACCGTGATTGACGAGCCCCACGACTATGAACGGCAATTTGCTTCCCTTAAACATCATCCGTGAAGAGTTCCCGGCGACACAAAACGCCATCTATATGGACGTTGCTAATCAGGGGCTCATCTCCCGAACCACCAGAACATCCTTCGAGGAGCATCTGGACAACAGATTGCACGGTGTAAACGATGAACTCAGCCAGTTGAGAGATATCGAAAAGACACGCGCCAGGTTTGCCCAATTCATCGGAGCAGACAAAGATGAAATTTCCATCACGAAGAACGCGTCCGAGGGAATCAACATAATCGCCAACGCCATCGACTGGCGCCCGGGAGACAGCGTGATCCTATGCCCTCAACTGGAGCATGCAAACAACATCCTGCCGTGGCTTCAAGTAGAGGCTCTGCATAATGTTCAGCTGAAATTCGTGGAGCCGGAAGACGGTGCCATTCCACTGGACGCGATTGTCAAGGCGCTTGATTCCAATACGCGCGTTGTGGCGCTTTCAACGGCGACGATGGTCCCTGGTTTTCGCACGGCAACGGAACCTGTCGCGGAGGCCTGCAGGCGTCATGGCACGTTCCTGCTGGCTGATGGAACTCAGTCAGTCGGAATACTCCACACCGAGGTTGATCGACTGGGGGTGGATGGTTTGGCCGTCTCAACAGTAAAGGGCTTGATGGGTCTTTACGGATCGGGATTTCTCTACTGCCGAAGGCAGTGGGCCGATCGGCTCAAGCCAGCCTACCTTGCTCGCTTCAGCATCGATCTCGGAAATGCACCGGAATCGGCTCCCATTCTCAACGCAGCCAAGCTGCGGGCCGGGGCGCCTCGTTTTGACATTGGTCATTATAACTTCCCGGGCATGATTGCTGCCCACGCATCCTTGGGGCAACTGCTAGAGATCGGAACAGAAGCAATCGACAAGCACGTGACATCTCTGGCAAAACGATTGGCTTCAGGGTTGTTGCAAGTCGGAATGCCTGTCTGTGGCGGCGCGCCTGGCAGGCACACTGGGAGTATTGTAGCACTGGGTGACATGGCTACGCTTAGCGGAGCGCGAGAAGTCGCCCCCTACATTCAATCACTTCAGAGCTATCTTGCTGAAAATAAGGTTTTCTCATCAACGCGACGAGGACTTCTCCGATTTTCACTCCATCTCTACAACACAGAAGACGAAGTCGACCAAGTTGTCGATCTAGTAAAGAATTGGTCGAAGTAGTTTGCCCGGCCAGATAACGAGCAGACAGGAGAATTTATGTCATTGCCCAGCGCAGATACCGTCGCGCTCCTCCAGGACCTCGTCAAAATTGAGAGCGTGAACCCTTCGCTTTCGCCGAAGGGCAGCGGAGAGCAGCGGGTTGCCGAATACCTTGAGAAGTTTTGCCAAAAGCGAAACCTGCCGTACGAACTCCAACATGTTGTCGACGGCCGCGCGAACTTCTTGACTTGGGTTCCAGGCAAAGACCCTAATCGGCGTGTTCTTTTTGTGGCCCATATGGACACGGTGCCAACCGACAATTGGGCTTCCGACCCATTTTCTCCTGAACTGAAAGATAATCGGGTTTACGGTCGAGGTAGCTGCGACACGAAGGGCTCCCTTTCGGCGATGATGATCGCCCTAAGTACCTTGGGCAACCGTCAACCTAATGCCACAATTGTCGTTGCGGCCAGCATTGATGAAGAGTACCGCAAGATCGGCGCCCGCGCTATCGCTCTCTCTGGCACGTCGTATGACGCAGCAGTAGTGGGTGAACCAACCGAGCTTGAGCTTGTAGTCGCCCACAAAGGCTCGGTCCGCTGGCAAATCGAGGTTCAGGGTGTCCCTGCTCACACTTCTAAGCCGCACCTTGGAGTCAATGCGATCACCGGCATGGCAAAGGTAATATTGGCGCTGAACGAACACGGTCAGGATCTCGCTTCGCGTATGCAGCCTTTAGTCAGCCCTCCAACTTTGACGGTAAGCCTTATCGAAGGTGGTTTGGAACTTACGACGGTCCCTCCGTCGTGCCGTATCTGGGTTGATCGACGCCTAGTTCCAGGAGAGCGACCAGAGCAAGCGCTGCTTGAAGTAGAGAACATACTGCAGCGTTTGCGAGATAGCGAAAACGTCAAAGTTCGATCTTTGTTGCCCGCACTGGAAGACCCGGCTCCCGACAGTGCCGAGTCGAGCAAGATAGCGTTGGTGGCATCGCAGGCGTGTGCCGATGTTGCCGGAACCGGTAAGTACATTGGCGTACCTTACGGAACAGATGCCAGTCAGCTATCGCTGGCCGGAATTCCATGCATCGTTCTCGGACCAGGTAGTATTGATCGCGCTCACACCAATAATGAGTTCGTTGAATTGGATCAGCTCACCAAGGCAGTTGACATATATAGAGCAATAATGCTGAGTTACTGACGAATTAGACGCTACATGGAGTACCCACGAACTTAAGTTCTAGTATTCGTCTATATCAGAAGCACCACTACCGTGTTTTGTGTCCAGCCACTGTCACTTCAGTCGAGAAGAGGTTTGGCAATGAGTGATCATAGCCGAAGGGTTCTGGTTACGGCCGGCAGCAATGGCCTGGGTCTTGCAATCGCCAAACGACTGGCGAAAAACGGAGCAGAAGTTGTAATTTGTGCTCGCAATCAGTCGACCTTAGACAAAGCTGTAGCTGAGCTGCGGAATATTGAGAAATGCGGAGGCGCTCATGGCATTGTCGCCGACCTCGCGCGTCGTTCCGATGTCGATATGTTGTTCGGGCGTACTCTGGAGCTCCTCGGCCATATCGACTGTCTCGTTGTTAATTCTGGCCATGTGCCGTACGGAAACATCGAAGCTGTGAGCGACGAGGATTGGGATCATTCCTACGAAACGCTTCTTATGAGCGCAGTGCGGCTGTCGCGAGCCGCCGCGGGAGTGATGAAAGCGTCAGGTCATGGGGGCGACATCTTGTATATTTCCTCGGCAGGCGTGCATGAGGCGACAGGCCACCTACTCCTGTCGAATGTCATGCGTGCCGGAATAGCAGTGCTAGCAAAGCACCTTGCCGACACACTTTCAGGAAGTGGCATTCGCGTGAATGTCGTCGCGCCTGGTTATTTCAATACCGGCAGAGTTCACAACAGAATCGAGGCGTTGATGGTCGATGAAGGCCTTGATCGAGATGCCGCCATTGAACGGGTCGCAAATGCCAATCCCTTGGGACGGATTGGAACTGCCGATGAACTCGCGGAGCTGGTTGGATTTATCGTTAGTGACCGAGCAAGGTATCTCAATGGTACCACAATCGTGATTGATGGAGGGAGCAGTCGCCTCGCAACGTAGTGGTAGGCGCAGCCAGGCTCAAGACGATCGGATTATTCCCCGGTTATTCGCTGCCACTCTCTTCTGGGGACGCGCGGGTAGCTTTAAGTTCAACCGCTCCTCGATGGCGTCGGGTGTGTAGAAGAGCGGGCACACGCTCTCGGGATCGGCAAAGAACGGCGCGACGTATTGCCAGTGCGCCGCCAGACCTGTGTGATAGCCGGACCAGATGGCTCCAGTGCTCCAGTCACCATCCTTGAGGTGCTCCAGAGCCTTCGTTCCGGCTTCGGCGTCCCTCGCCCGGTAATTGCCCTGGAGCGCCGGCACGAGGGCCTTGCGATTTTTGACCCACGCTACTAGCACCTGCTCAATTCGGAGCAGTCGGTTAGCACGAGTCCTCGGGTCAGAGACCTCCAGCCGAATTCGGTGAACTGCAGGGCGAAAGTCACTTGCCTGCGATAGGCAGCAGTACGTAGGAAGGGAACTCTGCGGAGTGGTGCACGGTGTTGTGGGCGACTTCCCATTCAGTTTCGTCCCAGTTGTTGCCCCCTGTGTTCAGGTTGCGATCAAAGCGAGGAAATGACGAACTAGAGATTTCGAGCCTGATGCGATGGCCAGGCGGGAACCAGTTGCTGGTGGCATCCAGATCGATCTCAATTCGGTAGATTTCCCCCGGCTTCATCATCACTTTCCGGTCGAAGCCTTCGCGGTAACGGACCCGAAGTATCCCGTCCACGATATCATATGCACGCTCGTCCGGATGCACGTCCAAGAGTCTGGCGACAAAGTCGGTGTCTGGCGACGAAGAAGAGACGAACAGGACCGCTTTGACGAACCCAGTAACTTCCACGCCCTCTCCGAGGATCTCCGATGTGAAACATAGAACGTCTTGACGCAGTTCTATTTCCTGGTAGTCCCGTGCACCCAACGTCGTTCCCCTCGAGTTTCCGCCCTGAACCCCCGGAAATGGCACCGGGTTCCCAGGGTCATAAGCGAAGACGTCGGCCCGCTCGCCGCCTGGCCGTGGATGAATGTCCAGCGTGCCGTTGCCGAGGCGAGTGTTGGCATTTCCACCGCTGCGGAGGAACCAGCGCTGTAGTTCCACCCCGACGGGCGGAAATTCTGACGCGGCACGCCACTCGTTGCGGCCCATCACGTAGTACTGGACGCGAGGCATTCTTTCGATCCGATCAGGCTGCTCCTTCAGCCAGCAATCGAACCAATCCAGGTAGATTTGCCAGCAATCCAGGCGCGCGTCGCCCAGTTCCCGCTCACCGACAACCGTTGGAGCTTCGAGGCTTGTCGTGCCACAGTGCGTTGCTGGCGAGAGAATGATGTGCTGGTGCTCACGCGCCGCAGGGCTCGCAGCCCGAGAGCTGAAGACCCGCCGCTGATGGAGCGCGTCGGCCGCACCGACGTCATACCACGAGTTCACGAATAGTGCTGGGATGTCGATTGTCGAGTCCTCGTGAAGGAACCCAAACCGATCGAACCATGGGTCCCCTGGGTCGCGCGAGACCCAGTCCTCCCAATCAGTGGGCGGCGAGCCGATGCTCTTGAGCATGTCTATGACTGGCAGCGTCCCGAGCGCACGCTTGTACTCTTCGTCGGTCTTCGGTTGCGGCCGGGAACGATCTTTGCCATGGGACTGATGAAAGTGGGGCACCCACATGCTCAACTCCAGGGCCCCGCCCAGGCGGGACCCGCACAGACGCAAATCCCCTAGGTGTGGAGCTTCAACAGGTTGTCCTCGATCAGGGCGAGGCGACTGATAGGCGTTTTTGACTTTAGGCTGCCATGTGGACGATGCCAATTGTATCTGTGCAGCCAGACAGGCAGTTCGGCGGCACGATGATCGGATGTCGGATAGGCAATGGCGTAGGCCCATTCGCGCAGTGCTGTCTGGATGAAGCGCTCGGCCTTGCCATTGGTCTTGGGCGTATAGGGTCTTGTCGTGACGTGCTTGAGGCCGAGATCGCGGCAGGCCTTGGCGAAGGCCTTTGATCTGTAGCAGGAGCCGTTGTCGGTCATGACGCGGGCTATCGTGACGCCGAGGCTGGCGTAATAGGCGACCGCGGCCTTGAGGAAGGCGATGGCGCACTCCTTTTTCTCGTCGGGCAGGATTTGCGAGAAGGCGATGCGGGACGCGTCGTCGATGCAGACATGGACGAACTCCCAGCCGGCGCCGCGCGACTTGCCCTTTTGCGGATCGCCGGTGATACGATGGCCGACTTGGCTGAAGCGGCCGAGCTTCTTGATGTCGATATGGATCATCTCGCCGGGATGCTCCCGCTCGTAGCGCCGGACCGGTTCGGCCGGCTCGATATCCCTGAGCCGCGACAGCCCGGCACGCTTGAGAACCCGGCTGACGGTGGCGGGCGAGACGCCGACCTCATGGGCGATGTGCTTGCCGGTCAGCCGCTGGCGACGCAAGGCTGCGATGCGCTCGGCCACGGACTGTTCGGTCAGGCTCGGCATGACGGTGGGCCGCGACGAGCGGTCGACCATGCCGGCCCGCCCTTTGGTCTTATAGCGCTCGACCCAGCGCGCCACGATCTTGGCCGACACGCCATAGACGCGCGCCGCATGGGCTTTGGAAAAAGCGCCTTCTATCACCGATAACGCCATCTCCTCTCGACGCAGCGGTGTGAGACGGGCATTCTTGTGGATGTTCATTCGGACCCTCCGATGGATGCTGAAGCGTGGTAACTCCAGTCTCCTCGGTCCGGTCCGAATGGACAACCTCTCGAAAGCTCACACCTAGTGCCGGCAGTGGCACCGCTGTTGTCCGTCGACAGGTCCCGCGCTTGCTCGGTGCGACCAACAACCTTAAGCGCTAGGGCGTAACCTGACCCTGCAAGATCTCCTCACCGACTATAAGGTGCGCCTCACGATCTGAGACGATGGGACAGGATGGCTAAGGAGGTGCGCCGTCTTGCATGCCCCGCCAGCGAGGCGAACCCTCTCGGCTACGCGCGCCACCAGCGACGCTCCATATCGTCAGGCCTGCGTCTCATGCTCAGATGAGCCGGTATTTGGCTCTCTCATCAGCAAACCGAGAGAGCCCATGCCAAGACGGAAGCAAGCAAGACGAACGAGCGTCAGAGATATCCTGCGCCTGACCCATAAACAGGGCAGTCCGGTGGGCCAAGGTGGCAGAGCAACTGAGGTTCGGCAAGACTTCGGCTTCCACCTATCTGCGGGCGCTGGAGACGGGCTGTCGTGCAGGCCCTGCATGCGGCTTTGAGGACGATGCGATGTTGAAACACCGTCTGTTGCGCCGAATCGGCCGTCGGCCAAACGTTGGGTCGTCATCAGGTTCTCGACAGCTTCCCGGTGTCAAATCCAAACCGTGGTCGGCGATCCCCACCAGGGTGGGAAGGCAGCGCTGATATAGCCGAACGTCGATCAAGTCACGATCAACGATTGCCTCATGTCACATGCCCTGCGGGACTGAAAAACGGAGAAGAACATGTGCGATGCAAAACTGAAGACCGTGCTTTCGCTTTTTTCGCCGGTGGCCAGCAAATTAGATGCTCTCTCGTCCAACGGACCAGCGACGGATGCAAACTGCGTTAAGCTAAATACGAACGAGAACCCGTTTCCGTTGCCGAAGAGCGTAATGCAAAGTGCAATTGCTGCGATCGAACACCAGTATCTTTATCCGGAAGACGACAATCTCAGCTTAAGGGCAGCTGCCTCCGATGCTTACGGATTTTCCAAAGATCAGGTGATTGCCGGCAACGGTTCGTCGGAGCTGCTCGGACTCATCTACAGAGCTTTCCTCGCCCCAGGAGATAGAGTGGCAATGCTGTCGCCCGGATTTTCGTTCAACCGTAAACTTGCCATGTTGCAGGGTGCCGAGTTTCTCGAAATCGCATCGAGCGAAGCTCATCCCCTGCCGATAGAAAAACTGCTGTCCGGCCCCGCAAAAGACGCGAAGTTCATTCTGTTGGCTAATCCGAACAATCCGACCGGAACATTCGTGCCGGTGGCCGAAATCGAACGCCTTGTGGAGCAAGCAGATCGCTTGGTCGTCTTGGATGAGGCCTACGTTGACTTCGCACCCGACAATGCCCTGCGCCTCGTCAATAGACATCCGAATCTTTTGATCTTGAGGACTTTTTCAAAGAGCTATGCTGCCGCTGGCGTGCGAGTCGGCTTCGGTTTCGGTCACCCAGAAATCATTGGCAGGCTGCGCAACATCCAGAATGTCTTCAACATGAACGTGATCGGGCAGGCGGTCGGGAAAAGCATTCTTGCGCATCGCCACGCCTACGAAGAGAACCACAGGCACATCAAGCATGAACGACAGCGAGTGACCCTGGCGCTGTTGCAACTTGGCTTTTCCGTAACACCCTCCCACGCAAACTTTTTGCTGGCCCGTGTGCCGGCGGGACAGGAGGGCTCATGCTGGCAAGCCGCGTTGAAAGAGCAGGCGATCCTCATCGCCAGCTTTCCTGACGTAGATTTGAAGAACTGTATTCGCGTCAGCATTGGCACCACAGAGCAGATGGACAAATTCCTTGCTGCCGCCGAACGCGTCTGTATGAACTTTAAGAAGGATCGCGGTGCTCACAAGCATGAAGTCGATTCACATTAAGCATCAAGTAATGATATGTCGTGAGCTATGATGATTAGCGAATAAATATAGGTAATTTGGAGAACAATTAATTGAAGAAAATTTCCGCTTCGGGCCTGACCTTCGGCATCTTCGATCATCTGGACGAAAACGGCGATGACATCGCACAACAATATGCAGATCGGCTGAGCCTAGCAGAAGCGTGCGATGGCTATGGCTTTTATGCGTATCATCTCGCCGAGCACCACTGTACGCCGCATGGCAGAGGTCCATCACCGAATTTGTTCTTAGCGAGCGTCGCCCAGCGAACCCGCAGTCTTCGTGTTGGTCCCATGGTAATGCTACTTGCGCTCTATCATCCGCTGCGTGCCTTCGAGGAGATCTGCATGCTTGATCAGTTGAGCGGCGGCAGGCTTGAACTCGGCATAGGGCGCGGCTCTGCTCCCACTGAATTGGGATACTTCGGGGTTGCTGTAGAAGCAGCACCAGAACAGTATGCGGAGGCCAGTGAGATTCTCATCAATGCGATGAAAGGCGGGACGCTTTCTTATCAGGGCCGCCACTTTGAGTTGAAAGATGTTCCGCTGACGTTGAGACCTCACCAATATCCCCGTCCGCCGACATGGATCGCCACCAATCGACCCGAGCCGGCTAGCTGGGCCGCTGCGAATGGGGCAAACATCGCCTGCGTCGGACCTTCCACTTCTGTTCGCAGCGTTACCGACGCGTTCCGCGCCGCCCGAATTCACGATGCTGACATTGGCCAGCAAGCGCCATTTCTTGGATTGCTCCGAATGGTGGTGATAGGGCGTTCTGAAACAGATGCGTATTTGCTCGCAGCACCTGCCTATGAACGATGGCTCAATAGCTTCAAATTTCTATACGAACTAAATGCCATTTCCACTCCACCAAACTTGCCTTTGAACTTCGATGCAGCAATTGAAAGTGAATTGTGCGTCGTGGGAACGGCAGATTCTGTCCGAAAAGCTCTCCTTGATCAGCTGGAAGAGGCAGGTGCTAATTATCTTCTGTGTCAACTGGCATTTGGGGATTTGCCGCTGGATGCCTCACTATACACCGCATCGGCCATTGGATCCGAAATCATGGCTCGAGTTGCCGCATCGTGAATCCGTCGTGTGATTGGAGGAGCAGCGGCAGCGCTGCTCCTCATTGCGAAACGGTTGTGGGGGCCGGACTCCTGTGTCAGGTGTAAACCATTGGAGCACGTCCTATCTGATCCAGGTCATATCCTGCGGCTTTGAAGTAGTTGGCACATTCGGCTGGGGTGAAGAGGTCGACGACCGCGCCGAGGCGTCCTGACCTTGCCCCTCTGATCTAATCCGGTTTGAAGTTCGTTCTGGCCCATCCAGAGGACCAGGACATGAAACGCAGCCGCTTCTCTGAAGAGCAGATCATCGGAATTTTGAAGAAACACGAGGCCGGGGTATCGGTTGGCGATCTGTGCCGCAAGCACGGGGTCAGCGACGCCTCGATCTACAATTGGAAGGCCCGCTTCGGCGGGATGGATGTCACCGAGGCTCGGCGACCTGAAGGCGCTGGAGGACGAGAACACGCGCCTGAAGCGGCTTTTGGCCGACGCCATGCTCGACAATGCCGCGTTGAAGGACCTTGTGGGAAAGAAATGGTGACGCCCGCCGCCAAGCGGAAAGCTGTCGCTCGCCTGAAGGAAGGCTTCGGGATGAGCGAACGGCGGGCGTGTAAAGCCATCGGCTGTTGCCGCATGACGGTTCGCTACCAGACCAGCAGGCCGGACGACCGCGAGGTTCGCGAGCGGATGAAGGCCGATCGCGCAGGAGCGTCGCCGGTTCGGCTACCGGCGTCTTCTCGTGATGCTGAGGCGGGAGGGCCTGGTCGTGAACCACAAGAAGCTGTTCCGGCTCTATCGGGAGGAGAAGCTCGCCGTCGCCGCCGTGGCGGCCGCAAGCGGGCGATCGGGACCAGGGCGCCGATGCTGGTGCCGCTGAGGCCCGACGAGCGCTGGTCGCTCGACTTCGTATCGGACCAGCTCACCGACGGGCGCCGCTTCCGCATCCTGGCCGTCGTCGACGACTGCACGAGAGAGTGCCTCGCACTCATCGTTGATACGTCTCTCTCGGGCATGCGGGTTGCCCGCGAATTGGACGGCTCATCACCGAGCGGGGCCGGCCCAGGATGATCGTCAGCGACAATGGCAGCGAGTTCACCTCGAACGCCATCCTCTCCTGGGCGGATCAGAACCGCGTCGAATGGCATTACATTGCGCCCGGCAAGCCGATGCAGAATGGCTTCATCGAGAGCTTCAACGGCCGACTGCGCGATGAACTGCTCAACGAGACGCTGTTCACCTCGCTGGCTCAGGCGCGCGTAGCCATCGCCCTGTGGCACGCCGACTACAACACCGCGCGGCCGCACTCCCCCCTGGCAGACCCCGGCCAAGTTCGCCAGCACCTTCAATCCGCGACGGTCGCTCGCGCTGCGCTATGCCAAAGGCTCCGCGCCAGCGCCCGTCGCTTCACCCGCCCAGCAGGGCACAACCCACGCCGGAAACGAACTCAAAACTGCTGGGGCAACGTCAGTCCCATAGAGCCTTGATGGTTATCTCGGCCTTTGCTCGCAGCAGCGCCTTAGGATGGGCGAAGGCGTTCTCAATCGGATTGAAGTCGGGACTGTAGGGCGGCAGTTAGAGCAGGCTCGCCTGCGGCCTCAATCGCGCCGCGCAGGGTTCTCCAGGCGGATGTCGCCAATGTCAAATTTGCTGGCATCCATGTCGCCCTCGCCAACCGCACAAGCGAAGGCCAGAAAGCCAACATGTGTTCTGCGGCTTAATTAAGAGTCAGCCGATGTCGGCCGAACATCACCTTGTCTCGAAGTCGACGATCGGACAGCAGGTTGCGAAAGTTGGCGCGATGCGAAACAAACTGCTGAAGCGCTCAACTTTTATTGATCACGCGTGTTGGACGCGACGCACTCCCGTTCCAATCGGGCTGAGCGCAAATTCTCCCGGTTCACAAAACTGAGTCGCTGGAGTAGTGGGGGCGCAGAGAAATCTCCGGTCGCAGCCTTACCCGGTCAAAACAAGGATACCAATGATGAAGACTCTCGCCGTCTGCTCTGGCGGATTGGACTCCGTTTCCCTTGCTCACATGGTGGCAGCGGAGCACGAACTCACCGGCCTTCTATCTTTCGACTATGGCCAACGGCACAGGAAGGAATTGGGCTTCGCCGCTCTTTGCGCGCAGCGACTGAAGGTCCCGCACCAGATCATCGACATCGGCGAAATTGGCCGTGGCCTTTCCGGCTCAGCGCTGACTAGCAGTATCGACGTGCCGGACGGCCACTACGCCGAAGACACGATGAAGATTACGGTGGTGCCGAACCGCAATGCCATCATGTTGGCAATCGCCTTCGGTCTCGCCGCCGCCCACAGCGCCGAAGCGGTGGCGGCGGCCGTGCATGGTGGGGACCATTTCATCTATCCCGATTGCCGTCCGGCCTTCATTGAAGCTTTCCAGACAATGCAAGACCGCGCGCTCGACGGCTATGCGCAGATACGCCTCTATGCACCGTATGTGAATCTCGGAAAAGCTGACATTGTTGCGGATGGCGCAAGATACGGCACCCCGTTTGCTGAGACCTGGTCCTGTTACAAGGGCGGCGTGCGTCACTGCGGACGATGCGGGACCTGCGTCGAGCGGCGCGAAGCGTTCCATCTCGCCGGGCACGCTGATCCCACCGACTACGAGGACGCCGATTTCTGGCTTGAGGCGCTGCGCAGGAGGCGCGCGTAATGTTCCACATCAGCAAGGAATTCCACTTCTCGGCCTCGCATCAGCTCACCTCCTTGCCTCCCAACCATCAATGCGCGCGCCTGCACGGGCATAACTATGTCGTCGTAGTGGAGCTGTCGGCCAAGGAACTGGACGCCCACGGCTTCGTGCGCGACTATCACGATCTGGCGCCGCTCAAACGCTACATTGACGAGAGCTTCGACCATCGGCACCTCAACGACGTGCTGGGACATGAGAAGGTCACGGCGGAATGCCTGGCCAGACATTTCTATGAATGGTGCAAGGCACGTCTGCCGCAGACCGCGGCCGTGCGCGTTAGCGAAACACCGAAAACTTGGGCGGAATACCGTCCGTGACCGACATGCATCCCGCAATCCGTGTGAGCGAGATATTCGGGCCGACTATCCAGGGCGAGGGCGTGCTCATCGGCTTGCCGACGGTGTTCATCAGAACCGGCGGATGTGATTATCGCTGTTCATGGTGCGACAGCCTTCACGCGGTGGACAATCAGTATCGCCATGAATGGCTACCGATGCCGATCGATGCCGTGTGGCAAACCGTCCATGCGCTTTCCGGCGGCAGGCCGGTTATGGTCTCCTTGTCAGGCGGCAACCCGGCCATTCAGCCGTTCGGTCCCCTCATAGAACGAGGCCATCGCGAGGGCTATCGTTTTGCACTGGAAACGCAGGGTTCCGTGGTGAGGGAGTGGTTTGCGGATCTTGACGTGCTGACCCTTAGCCCAAAGCCGCCGTCCAGCGAGATGACGACCCGTTGGGCTGCGTTTGATGCATGCCTCGAAGCGGCGCAAGAGAAGCCGCAAATCGTGCTCAAGCTCGTCGTTTTCGACGAGAGTGACTATGCCTACGCCAAAGAAGTCGCGGCGAGATATCCGCACCTTCCGATCTATCTGCAACCCGGCAATCACACGCCGCCGCTCCCTGGCAGTGAAGACGCCTCTGTCGACTTGGACGGAATAATGATGCGAATGGAATGGCTTGTCGAAAGGGTGACTAGCGACAGGTGGTTCGAAGCCCGCGTGTTGCCGCAGCTGCACGTTCTGCTTTGGGGTAACAAG
>NZ_RZSR01000039.1:0-13364 GCF_004023265.1 Mesorhizobium sp. M1A.F.Ca.IN.020.06.1.1 | reverse complement strand
TGCTAGCTCCGGCGAACTGGCTGAACCTGCGACTGTCGGCCCGCGACGTCGGCGGCGTGATCATGCCGCCGGGCATGATCATGGACCGGGACACGCCGGCCGACGCGATGCGCGACATGGCGGCGGCCGATCCGCGCCTGGTGAGCGCATCCTATGGCCTTTCGGCCAAGGGAGACCAAGACCTGCCGTTCCGGATGGAGAACGGCGTGAAGGTGTTCGAGCTGAGACCTTCGGTGGTCCGCTGGCAGATCCTGCCGGATGTGACGGTCGACGCCTATGCCTATAACAGCCAGGTCCCGGGCCCGCGCATCCATATCCGTCAGGGGGATCGCATCAGGGTCAACGTCACAAACGATTTGCCGGAAGAAACGACTATTCATTGGCATGGGATGATCCTGCCCAACCAGATGGACGGGCCGGCTGAGATAACGCAAGAACCGATCGAGCCAGGCGGTAAGTTTTCATACGAGTTTACGGCCACGCAGCACGGGACCTATTTCTATCATCCGCATGCCAAGCCAGACCGCACGCAAGCGCTCGGCCTCTACGGGGCTCTGATCATCGATCCTGCCAATGCAGCAGACGAAGTGGCGGCCGACCATCACTACGTCATCCAGCTTCAGGAATGGCTCAAGCGCGAGCGGCTGACATATCCGTCGATGCCGATGGACGGCGGCATGCCGAATTTTTTCACCATCAACGGCAAGGCGTATCCGTCCACCGATACGATTCATATGAAGGTCGGCGAGACCCTGAAGGTCCGCTTTATCGGCACCAACAATGGCTTCATCCATCCAATGCATATCCATGGAGGACCTTTCGAGGTCGTTGCCCGCGACGGGGAGACAATTCCCGCCTCCGCCCGTTTTCTTGCGGACACGATCAATGTCGGGCCGGGACAGCGTTACGATGTCGTCTGGAAGGCCCAGCGGCCCGGCAAGTGGCTGATCCACTGCCATATCCCGCATCATACGACGAACAACAATGTCGAGCAGAAGGGCGGCGGTGGGCTGATGGTCATCATCGATGTGAGCTGAAGTTATTTGCCGCTGTTGCATTCCGTTTCAAAATGGCGGCTGGCCTGTCTCGGGACTCTGGAGAAGAAAGAAGTCATGCTGAGGGTCCTTGCCGACCGCACTTATCGGCATCTTTTCATGGCGCAGCTCATCGCGCTGGTCGGCACCGGTCTGGCGACTGTTGCGCTCGGCCTTCTGGCGTTCGATCTGGCCGGCGCGAATGCAGGCGCGGTGCTTGGCACCGCACTCGCCATCAAGATGATCGCCTATGTCGGCGTCTCACCGGTAGCGGCCGCTTTCGCCGAGCGGTTGCCGAGGCGCACAATGCTGGTGGCGCTCGATCTCGTGCGCGCCGGTGTCGCGGTGTTCCTGCCCTTTGTCACCGAGATCTGGCAGGTCTATGTCCTGATCTTCATCCTGCAGTCGGCCTCAGCCGGTTTCACGCCGACGTTCCAGGCCACAATCCCGGACGTTCTGCCGGACGAGAAGGATTATACCAAGGCGCTTTCCCTCTCCCGCCTGGCATACGATCTCGAAAGCGTTGCCAGTCCGATGCTGGCTGCGGCGCTGCTCTCGGTGATCAGCTTTCATAGCCTTTTCGCGGGCACGGTCATCGGGTTCTTGGCTTCCGCCGCGCTGGTGGTTTCGGTCATGCTGCCGAGCCCGAAACCCTCGCGACCACGCGGCATCTACGATCGAACGACGCGCGGCTTGCGCATATATCTTGCGACGCCGCGTCTGCGCGGTTTGCTTGCTCTCAATCTTGCGGTGGCGGCCTCCGGCGCCATGGTGATCGTCAATACGGTCGTCCTGGTGCAGGGTCAGTTTGGCCTGTCGCAGCGCCAGACGGCGCTCGCCCTGGCGGCCTTTGGTGGCGGGTCCATGATCGCCGCGCTCGCCCTGCCGCAACTGCTCGAGAAGATACCCGATCGGACGGCGATGCTAACGGGCGCGGCTATTCTGGTGGCCGGCATGTTCCTTGGGCCGCCTGTTGGTCAATATCCGCTGCTGCTGGCACTGTGGTTCGTGCTCGGACTTGGCTACTCCATAGCCCAGACACCGTCGGGTCGCCTGATCCGCCGTTCCGCGGACGCCGTCGACAGGCCAGCCTTGTTCGCTGCGCAGTTTGCGCTTTCGCATGCCTGCTGGTTGATCACCTATCCGATCGCCGGACGCGTAGGGGCGGCGATGGGCTTGCCATTTACCTATGTTCTGATTGGCGCTATCGGCGTCATCGCGTTGCTGGCGGCAATGGGATTGTGGCCGCGTCACGATCCCGACGTTATCGCGCACGTGCACGCCGATCTGCCGCACGGCCATCCACATATCGAGGATTCCATCTGGACCGAGGCCGGTTACGAGCACGCGCACGGTTTTGCCGTCGATGATCGGCACCCGAGATGGCCGAAGGCGAGCTGACGGACGCGATGGTTGGCGACATTGCCGCGTTCGGCGCATTGTTCCTAACCGCGTTCGCGGCGGCGACCATCCTGCCGCTGCAATCGGAGGCGCTGCTGGCCGGCCTGCTCCTGGCGGGCTCCCAATCGCCGGCCGCCCTGATCCTGGTCACCACGCTCGGCAATGTGCTAGGCTCGGTGGTCAACTGGCTCCTTGGTCGCGGCATCGATCGCTTTCGCGACCGCAAATGGTTTCCGGTGAAACCCGCCGTCCTCGACCGCGCCTGTGTACGATATCGCCACTATGGGCGGTGGAGCCTGCTCTTGAGCTGGGCGCCTGTTATCGGCGATCCACTCACGCTGGTGGCCGGCGTTTTTCGCGAACCGCTCTGGAGTTTCGTCGCGATCGTCACGGCAGCGAAAATTGCCCGTTATCTCCTGGTGTCGGGCACCGTCCTCGCTTGGCTGTAAGCGAGCGCTGCTACCGGAGCGTCGTGTTCGGAACTTGCATCATTAGTCATTCGACGATCAGCGATGCTGTGACCGAAACCCGACCTAGGTCGGCGCCGCAGAGGCATCATCCAGCTGCAGACGGCTGCAACGCCGCTGGCGATGACAAGCGATGCACGCTATTGCATACCCTCGGCAAGTGCGGAGACCGCCGCTCCATGTTTCAGTACCTCGTCGAATTCCAACGCACGATTTACCTAGCGCTTGCCGACCAGATCAAATTGCTCTCCAGCAGTGGTGACTGGCTGGGCTTTGTGGCGTTCCTGCCGATGGGCGTCGTCTTCGGCGCTGCCCACGCGCTCACGCCGGGTCACAGCAAGGCGTTGTTAGCTACTTATCTTGCCGGCTCGGACGCCAAGGTCGCACGTGGCCTGCTCGTGTCCATCACGCTGTCCCTCACTCATGTCATCATCGCGGTGATCATCGCCGCGTTGTCTCTGCCGCTGGTTTCGGTCGCACTTGGCAGCGTCGGCCGAGCTCCGCTGCTGGAGGATGTCAGCCGCGGGCTGCTCGGGCTGATCGGCGTTTGGATGATCTGGCGGGCATTGAGCCAAGGCCACCATCTCAAGCATGAGGGCGAGGCCGTCGGCTTCATGGCTGGCCTGATCCCGTGCCCGTTGACTCTTTTCGTCATGACTTTCGCGATGTCGAGGGGAGTTCCGGTAGCGGGTCTTCTTTTTGCCGTTACGATGATGACCGGCGTTGCAGTGACCCTGTCCACGGTCGCGGTGTTGTCGATCCTGTTCCGCGAACGGCTTGTGCACATCTTTGAGAGCCGACCGCGCCTGTTTGCTGCTGTCTCCCGCGGCATCGAAGGCGCTGCAGGGATCGTGCTCGCTAGCGTGGCCCTTTGGCAGATCGCAGCAGCTTGAGGGGTGGTTGACCGCCGTCGCACAGGGTTGTGTGCAGCTTCACCTTTCTTCAGGCGGCTTGATGTGGCGGAAAGCCCAAAGCAAGCTCAAATCGTAGACGATCTTGAGGGCGCCGCAGATCACCAGAGGCCAGGCTTCGAACCCCACGGCAAATAGCGCGCCAGCGATCGCGGGGCTCGCGGCGGCTGCGAGGCTGCGAGGTACCGAGGTCACGCTTGCCGCCGCAGGCCGCTCCCGTGGCGTGACGACCGCCATCACATATGAGGAGCGAGTCGGCACGTCCATCTGGGACAGTGCTGCGCGTACAAGAAGAAATGCCAGGGAAACATAGAGATTCGGCACCAACGCGGCCAGGATCAGGCAAATGCTTGACGGGATGTGCGTGAACACCATCGTGTTCACAAGCCCGATGCGCCTCGACAGCCATGCGGCGACCGGAAAAGAGACCGCCGACAAGACACCCGACCAGAAGAAGAACGCCCCGGCTGCTGACAGGGAAAGACCAAATTTGCTGAACAGCCACAACGCAACGAGTGACTGCACGGCAAAACCGCCGGCGAAGGCGTCGATGCTGAACAGGGCAGCCAGCTTGTAGACGATGACACGCGAGGGCCCAAGTGCTGCCGCGGGCCGGTCCTGGGGAGACGTTTTGGGGCCAGCGGGAATGCGCGCGTACACCAGGCCCCCGACCACGCCGAGAAATGCATAGAGAACAAACATAGCCTTCAGCGCCGTGAGCCGTGAGATCCCAATCGTCACCAGGAAATCGGGGGTGGTCGCAGCAAGGGCGCCAAACGCAGCCGCCAGCGCGCCCAACAGGCTATAGCGTGCGAATGCCTTCGTGCGGTCCGCATCCGCCACAAGCCGAGACAAGACGGCGTGCTCGAGCGGAACGAAGATGCTGACGCTCCCGGACGAGGGATTGATCGTGCCCAGGAAAGCCACGAGCAGAACAGCTGCATAGGTGCTTGACTGCGTGTAGGCCACCCCGGTTGCGATCATCAGGCCGGACGCCGCCAAAAGCAGGCTCCGCCGGTCTGCTCGCGCCGCCAAGAAGCCGATGCCGAGCGTCAATAGTGCCGAACCCAGGAGTGCGGAGGTCGCGACGACACCAATCTCCAGCGGCCCAAGCCCAATCGACGCCAGATATACCGGCAGAAGCACTGCGGCGAAGCCGTCTCCAAAATCCCGAAGGGCACGCGCCGCGTAGATGTCCGCTGCGCGGCCACCTTCCGTCTCGTAGCCCGGCTGTTCCACGCCGACCCGGCCAACGTAGCTGCTTTCGGAATTTCGATGCGACGGTGTCAAAGGCTAGCGCCCGTCCTGACCTTCAGTTCTAACATTATCCGAAAGATCTCGAGCGGTAACCTTCTTCCTGCTGGGGCGGGTGTCGCGTCGGACACAACTGATGCTACGCTCGCGGCCTTACCCCGTGCTAAGACCGTACGCGGGTTGGGACCGTCGCAATAGCTTCTCTCTTCTGGAAGATTGATCACTGAACCGTTGCGTTCGGAGTCTCTTGGACGCTGGTCCTAGATGCGTCAGCCTGCCGCAAGCCAGCTAAGCTAGGCTTCATCTAGCGTCGCCCTCAATTTGCCGCATACGCGATGCAAGCGACGCGACACGTCGGAGAGCACAGATCAGGGGGCCAATCTTCAGGTGCACAAGCAGTGGGAAAAAACTAAGGGGATCGCGTCGAAGTTCATCTTCGCGCTCATCACCCTTGCCCTGCTGCAGATGAGTGCGGCCGGAAGTTCCCATTCGCATGAACTGATTTCGGATTGCGCGAATGTGACGGTTGCTCATTCGCATTCGAACCACTTCGATCCTTCGCACGACGTCACGGAAAATGCCGACGAACGTGCGGCGGATGACGTTGTGGGTGAGCAGCAGCCGGATCACGCCGAGGGTACGGAGCGCCTGGCTCACGGCGGGGTGCTTTGCTGTGCTGGCCTTTGCCTCGGGCACCCGGGCTTCGAGGGTTGCGAAGTCCGCCATCCAGGGGTGCTGGGTGCGAGCCTGATTGTTCCGGCTGCTTATCGCAGCCGTCCGGGCATACCCACGGCAGGCCCCGAGAGGCCCCCCAGAACCTGAGCAGTCTGATCTTCGCCCGGCCGACAGGCCTCGACGTTCAAAAACTGCTGGCTTCTGAACATGTCCATTTCTTCGCTTTTTCGCGGCCTTTGCCGCATTCACTCCCTTTGTGCTGCCGTAGGCCTGCTTATGCTTCTTTCGTCGCCGCTCTCGGCGTATGAAGGACACGACCACGGCAAACAGCCTGTCATCGCTGCTTCCGCCGCGAAGCCGCGTGTCAGCGTTCAGTCTCCGGCTTATGAACTGGCTGGCATACTCGAGGGTGATAAGCTCTCGATCTTCCTCGACCGTTTTGACACCAACCAGCCCGTTCCGGGTGCGAAAATCTCGGTTATGGTCAGCGGCGACGCCGAGATGGCAGCAAAAGAAGCCGACGCCGGCATTTATGTTCTGCAATCCGAGAAGTTCCTGTCTGAAGGCCCGCTGGAGCTGGTCTTTTCAGTAGCACATCCCTCCGGCGACGATCTTCTTATCGGATCGATCGAGCTGCCCCGCAAAAGCCCAGTCCAAGCGGATCAGTCGCGCACGCAGGGGCGTGGCCTGGAGAGCATAATCCCGGAGAAACTGGCCCTGGGCGATTTCGAAGTCGACCGTCTCCAATTGCTGGCCGGCGGCTTTCTTGGTTTCGGGTTCCTCGCGGGCTTGATGGCGCGAAAAGGACGTCGGGCCGCCCCCATCGCAGGGCTCGTTCTTGTCGTGCTGATGGCGACCACTGCCTTTGCATTTAGCCATGAAGGCCACGATCATAGTGAAGCCTCGACCCCGCTGCCTGCCGGGGATGCGCCGCAGCGCATGAGCGACGGAGGCGTATTCCTGCCGAAACCGAGCCAGCGCCTGCTGAGCATTCGAACAGTTGTTGCCAAGCCGGAGCAGGCGCAGAGCGCAGTGACGCTTGTTGGTCGCATCGTCGCCGATCCGAACCGCTCCGGCCTGGTGCAGAGCATCAATGGCGGAAGGATCATGGTCGCAGGGGGTGCGCTCCCACGCCTTGGTCAGACGGTGAGCAAAGGGGAGGTGCTCGCGCTTGTGGAACAGGCCATGTCACAAGCCGATCGCAGTTCCCTTTCCGAGCGCATCGGCGAGATCGAACAGGAGATCGCGGTCGCCGAGGCAAAGCTGACGCGGACGCGCGATCTGGCGGGAAGCTTCGTAGCGCCGAAGAGTCAGGTGACCGATGCGGAAACCGAGCTCGCGGGCCTCAGGCGGCGGCGCGAGATTCTGCTGGAGACGAGCGGCGCCACCGAGGTGCTCAAGGCGCCGATCGACGGCGTGGTCGCGGCCGTCAAAGCGGTGCCAGGACAGGTCGTCGGCTCCGCGGATGTGGTCTTTCAAATCGTCGATCCATCTGGTCTCTGGGTCGAAGCATTGGTCTATGCGGACGTGGAGCCCGGCTCCTTGGGCTTCGCAAACGCGACGACCTCCGAGGGCACCGCAATCAAGCTCAGCTTTCAAGGATTCGGCAAGACGCTCCAACAGCAGGCGCGCGTAGTCCAATTCTCGATAGAAAACCCGGACGAACGCCTCGCGGTCGGGCAACCGGTCACGGTACGGGCGTTCGTTGGCAAGCCGGTGTCGGGATTTATCCTTCCACGAAGCGCCGTCGTGAGAGGCGGCAATGGCGAAACAATAGTTTGGCTCCATGCCCATCCCGAGCGTTTCGCGCCCAAGCCTGTCCATATGGAAGCATTTGACGCGGAGCGCGTGGTGATCCGCGCTGGCCTGTCGGAGGGTGAGCGGGTGGTCGTTCAAGGCTCCGAGCTGATCAACCAGATCCGCTGAGGTTGTGATGTTCAGTTTTCTCGTTAGCAATAGCCTCAAGAACCGGCTTTTCGTGGTCGCAGCGGCTTTGCTGCTCGTCGCCTACGGCAGCTACATGCTTCCGAAGGTACCCGTCGACGTATTCCCGGACCTCAATCGCCCGACCGTGACACTGATGACCGAAGCCGAGGGACTTGCCCCTCAGGAGGTCGAGCAGCTGGTCACTTATCCGCTTGAAACGGCGATGAACGGAATGCCCGGCGTCACCCGCGTCCGATCGGTTTCGGGCGTCGGGCTGTCCATCATCTATGTCGAGTTCGACTGGGAGACCGACATCTACCGCTCCCGGCAGCTTGTTGCGGAGAAGCTGGCTCTGGTGGGCGAGCAGCTACCGGCCGGAGTTACGCCACAAATGGGTCCGGTGAGTTCGATCATGGGCGAGATCATGCTGATCGCCATCTCGAGTGACGCCGTTTCGCCGATGGAGTTGCGCGAGATCGCGGATTTCACGATTCGTCCCCAGTTGCTCACGATAGAGGGCGTTTCGCAGGTCATCCCCATAGGCGGGCAAGTCCGCCAGTACCGGGTCATTCTAGATACCGCCGCCTTACAGGCCTTGCAGGTTACGGCATCCGAAGTCGAACAAGCGGTGACGCGCTTCGGCACCAACACCGGCGGCGGATTCGTCGATCAGCACGGCCGCGAATATCTCATCCGCAACGTAGGCCTGACGAAGCGCTTGGAAGACCTGCGCAACACGGTCGTCGCAAGGCGCGATGACCAGCCGATCTTCCTCCACCAGGTGGCCAATGTCGACTTTGCAGCGCGCGTGAAGCGAGGCGATGCAGGCTATCAGGGCCGCCCGGCGGTCATTGTATCGGTGCAGAAACAGCCCGGCGCGGACACGGTCGACCTCACCGGACGCATCGAGGCGGCACTGATCGACATCGATAAGACGCTTCCCGAAGGGGTGAAGGCAACCAATCTTCAGTTTAGGCAAGCCACCTTCATCGAAACTTCGGTGGAGAATGTCGAGAAGGTGCTTCTGGAAGCGGCGGCTGTCGTGGCGGTCGTGCTCATCCTCTTTTTGATGAACGCACGCGCGACGTTCATTTCGTTGACCGCGATTCCAATCTCGATCCTCGTGACAGTGCTGGTCTTCCACGCTTTCGGGCTGACTATCAACACGATGACGCTGGGCGGCTTGGCGATTGCGATCGGCGAACTCGTGGACGACGCAGTCGTTGACGTCGAGAATATTCTGCGCCGTTTGAAGGAGAACAGCGCCCAACCTCTGCCAAAGCCAGTTCTGGAGGTGATTGCCGCCGCATCTCAGGAGGTGCGCTCGGGCATCGTCTACGCGACGATGATCATCATTCTCGTGTTCGTGCCCCTGTTCGCGCTGTCGGGAATAGAGGGCCGTCTGTTCGCGCCACTGGGTGTGGCTTACATCGTCTCGATCCTGGCCTCGCTCGCCGTGTCGATCACGGTCACGCCGGTGCTCTCATACTACCTGCTTTCGGGTCGGGCGAAGGGACATGGACAGGACAGTTTCGTTGTCCGGCATCTCAAGCGCGCCAACAATGCACTTCTGCACTGGGCGTTCGGCAACAGGGCGCTTGTGATCGGCTTGGTGCTTCTTGGCGTCGGTTCGGCCGCCTATGCTGTCACGCTTTTGCCGCGCTCGTTCCTGCCTCCCTTCAATGAGGGTACTCTGACCATCAGCCTTGCCTACAATCCCGGCATCGCACTAGCGGAGAGCAATCGTCTGGGACTGATCGCGGAGACCATCATCAAGGAAGTTCCCGAGGTCGTGTCGGTCGGTCGGCGCACCGGTCGCGCCGAACTCGACGAGCATGCCGAGGGTATCCACGCGTCCGAGATCGACGTCGACCTCAAGCGCTCCGCGCGGTCGAAGGAAGAGGTGATGGCGGATATCCGGCAACGCCTCGCGGTGCTGCCGGCGACGCTTAATGTCGGACAGCCGATTTCGCACAGGCTTGATCACATGCTTTCCGGCGTGCGGGCGGAGGTCGCACTGAAAATCTATGGCGATGACATCGACACGCTGCGTTCGACAGCCGAGATGCTGCGCGAGAAGCTGTCGGGCGTCCAGGGTCTGGTCGATCTGCAGGTCGAAAAGCAAGTCCGCATTCCACAGCTCCGGGTCGATGTCGACCACGAGCGTGCGGCCCTCTACGGCCTCACGCCGGCCTCCATCACTGAGGCGCTGGAGAGCATGTCCAATGGCCGGACGGTATCGCAGATCGTGGAGGGCAATCGCCGCTTCGACGTGGTCATGCGGCTCTCTGACGTTGATCGATCGACCGCAGGCCTGGCCGATCTCCTAATCTTCACTCCGGCAGGCATTGTGCCGCTTCGCATGGTCGCTGACGTCGTCGAGACGGATGGACCAAACCAGATCCTGCGCGAGAACGGCCAGCGGCGCATCGCGGTGCTCGGCAACAGCGATAGTGAGCGTGACATGGCGGCAATCGTCGCGGACATTCGCAGCATCCTCTCCGAAACGATGCTGCCGCAGGGCTACGTTGCCCGGCTCGAAGGCACCTTCCAGGCGCAGGAGGAAGCGACATTAAGGATCGGCGCGCTTTCGCTCGTTTCGCTCGTCCTTGTCTTTGTCGTTCTTTACAGCCGCTATCAGTCGCCGGCGCTCGCCCTGATCATCATGGGCAATATCCCGCTCGCGTTGATCGGCAGCGTGGTCGCGCTCAACATCGCCGGACAGCCGCTGTCGGTCGCTTCGATGATCGGCTTCATCACGCTGGCAGGCATTTCGGCCCGTAACGGCATCTTGAAGATCTCGCACTACATCAACCTGGCGCTCTACGAAGGCGAGCGGTTCGGCAAGGAACTGGTGATCCGCGGCAGCCTAGAGCGGCTGACCCCTGTGCTGATGACCGCGCTTTCTGCCGGGATGGCACTCATCCCCCTCCTGATCGGGGCCGGAGAGCCTGGCCGCGAAATCCTGCACCCCGTCGCCGTCACCATCTTTGGCGGGCTGATCTCTGCGACACTGATTGATACCTTTCTGACCCCCGTTCTGTTCCTGAGCTTCGGCAGGAAGCCACTGGAACGCATCAGGGCTGCTCGCGGCGGCACTGGCACCTTGACCCCTGCCGAAGCCTTCTGATCATCACCACTTGGAGACGACATATGAAAACATTGCTTGTAGCGGCTGCGGCGACGTTGATGACCTTCAGCGCAATGGCCCATGAACTGGCGAAGGGACCTAACGGGGGGCCGGTTGCCGACAGCGGCGGGCATCATATTGAGCTCGTCACGGAGCGGGGAAAGCTGGTCCTGTTTCTAACCGAGGGCGCCGACGACAAGCCGCTTTCGTCAGCCGGAGTAACGGGCGCCCGTGCCGTCGTCCAGGGCACTGGCAAAACCGCCGTGGTGCAGCTAACGCCCGAGGAGCCCAACAAGCTCGTCGGGGCACTCGCCCAGACATTGGGGGCGGACGCGAAGGTCGTCGTGTCGGCGACGCTGGCTGACGGGCACACCGTCCAGGCACGGTTCGGAGGTAAGTGAAGACGATTCCCTTCGTCCGGGAGTCCGGATCGTGGAGAGAGGATTCATCGGCCGGCAGGTGCTCGGGGGTCACGGCTAATGCATATCGCCCAGAACTGTGCAGCGCTTCTGAGCAACGATATGCCCAAATCACAGTCTTAAAGCGCGTCGCCTGAATCCAGCGCGACGCGCTTTAGCTGCCCGAGCGCGAACCCAACCCGCGAAGGATCATTCGCAACAGACGTTCCAGCTTCGGCTTCGACCGCGCCTGCTGAGCCGCTGCAATGGCGGCCAGCGCGTACCTGGCGAGTTCAGACGCCGGCGAGGCATCTTCAATTTCACCGGCATTCATGGCCTCTGCGATCAGTTCTGCGACCATCGCCTCTAGGCGAGCGTACGCATGCCTGGCATGCGGCATCGAATGGAGCAGCGAGGCGAACGCGTGACCGTGGCCACGGCGAGCGTTCTCCGCATAGACGAGCAGAACAGCTTTGAGGGCGGCAAGCGGGCCGGCCTCCTTTGCCCGGGCCTGCTCCAACTGGGCAAGGTGGGTGCTGACCTCCCGAGCGTGCCAAGCAACCAGGATCTGCTCAACCTCACTGAAGTACTTATAGAGGGTGGCGCGACCTATCCCGATTTCCTTGGCGATACGTGCCATTGTGAGGTTGTGCAGGCCCTCGGCCGCCGCCAGCTCGGCCGTCTTGTTCACGATGGTAGTGGCGACGGCGTCGCGGTGGGCTTCGATCGTGTCGTTCCAGAGCTTAGGCATGGGGGCAGTCATTTCACAGGTGCCAGGCCGTGTCGAGACATATCATCTTGACTCAGAGACATTATGTCTCGATACATTGACAGTCACGAGCGGTGGACCTGACCAGATGGCGAATGGCAAGCGCATAGCAGCAGGCATGCCCGGTTGGGTGAAGGCATTCTTGTGGGTGGGTCTCGCCTTGCTCGTGATCGCCGGGATTGCGGCACTCAGCGGTCATGGTCCGTGGCAGCACATGGGCGTGGTGCACTAGCGTGACCTTCAATGCACCACTGCGCAAACTTGTGCTCCTGCTGCATGTTATTTCCAGCGTAGGGTTCCTGGGAGCAGTGGTGACCTTCCTCGCGCTCGCTATCATCGGGCTCAGCGGTGATGCTGAGGCCCAGCGCTCCGCATATATGGTCATGCCAGCGCTGACCTGGGGAGTTATCGTGCCCTTGGCCGCGACAACCCTTACAGTCGGAGTCGTTCAGTCTCTCGGCACACTCTGGGGGCTGTTTCGCTACTATTGGGTGATCGTGAAGTTGGTGCTGACGGTGATCGCGCTGATTGTCCTGCTGATACAGACCACCACAATTTCGCAGCTCGCATCCGCTGCGGCGAACGGCACGCTTGCGGCAGCAACGAGCGGCCGGTTCGCTATTGTTCTGCATGCTGCCGGCGGCGCGGTGGTACTCGTCATCGCGACCATACTCTCGATCTTCAAGCCGCGCGGCATGACGCGCTATGGCGTCCGGGCAGTCGAAGTCGAGTCCAGGCGGCTGGCATGAATGCATGGTGCCCTTGGCCGATGCGCACAGCGTAGGCATTAGGACAACAACGTTGAACGCAGTCGTTTTCAGCTGCTTTGCGCCCTCATTTCGGCCGTAAATCCCAGTCTCGTACGTGGCCGATAGCGGACACTGCGGCAGTTACGGTCAGGCCGGCCGGCGCCTTTTATAGGCCTAGTCAGGGTCTAAGGGCGGAGATTGTGCGCCCCCGGCGCTGGTATCGCCTGCGACCTCTCTCAAAGCGGTTGCCCAATTGTTTTCGGCGCGTGACAATCGGTATCTACCAACGATTCCTGTTCAATGCCGTCACCGAAGAAGAAAAAGGCCAAGGAGCCGCCCCGGGGAATAACGCCTCCGAGCAATGCGGTTCCTTCACTTTCAAACGAGTGGGTGCTTCCGCTCGTCGCCGTCGGCAGCTTGCGTTTCGAACATCTCTGCCTCGACATCCTGAGGAAAGAGTACAAGGAAGCGCAGCGAACTTCCCTTAAGAGAAAAAGGGGGGTACCGCAGTTCGGGGTCGATGTTGAAGGTTTCGATCAGGACTCCGAGCCGTTCGTCGTCATTTCGGCCAAGTGCTACAAGGATATCGAGGGCTGGCATCTCGCCCCTTGGACAGAGGATTTTACCAAGCATCTTGAGGGGCACTGGAA
>NZ_RZSR01000401.1:0-5080 GCF_004023265.1 Mesorhizobium sp. M1A.F.Ca.IN.020.06.1.1 | reverse complement strand
GTTCGATACCGGCTCGCAAGACATTCCGGACGCATTCAAGGTCGGGGCATCGCTGCCCTGACCTTGAATGCGAACCGTGCTTAGTCGGCGGCGATTGCCATACTTTCGCTTTCTTCTTTGACCGTCGCCCGCAACGCTGCGGGAAGCCAGCCCTTGCCGTCCAGTTCCTTCTCGGCCTGCAAGAAGCTTCGGGTTTCGGGGCGCGTTCCACCGTCGGCCCACGACTTGCAAAAATGTTTGAGGATGCCTTCTCGCAAAAAGGAACGTCGGCTGGCAGGCCCGTGGCCCGGGACTGGGTGGCTGCCTTGGCCGAACTTGAAGCGAACCTCAAGCAGTGCTCCGCCAATTCCAGCCACTGGTCACTTGGCTCATCGCCGTGCCCTTGGTGCAAAATGGAAGGCGCCACTGGCGTCCCGCTGTTCTCAACCGTTGTTCCCGCCAGCGGGGCGACGCTTTTCGATATCGCCGGATTCCAGCGCAGGTGGACGCCATCCCGCATCCCGGGCCGGTGCCGACCGTCCCCGAGAAGAATGTGACACCAGATCCCAACGCCTTGAAGCTCAAGGGGCACGCGCGCCGCACCAACTTCCGGGCAGGAGTAGCGGCCGCAGTAGTCGGCGTCGCTGGCTTGATGATGGCGCAGATCTGGGTGCTGGGCATTGCCTTGGGGGTTTTTCTGGGGTTGAGAGGTTTCTTGAACAGGGACAGTGAGGCTGCGGAATACCGGCGCATCGCCGGCGAGGCCGCCACCCAGTGGAAAAACGCGCAAACCACGTGGATGCAGAGAGCCGGGCCGGATGCCTTCGACAGGCAAAAAACGGTGCTCGCCGGGCTCAGGCGCGAATGGGACATCTTACCTTCCAAACGGTAGCCAGGATCTCGGAGCTCGAGCGCAACCGCCGTCAGGCGCAACTGCACCGGTTCCTGGACAACTTTGAAATCTCATCGGCAAAGATCGAGAGCATCGGACCGGGAAAGAAACAGGTCCTGGAGTCGTATGGCGTCGAAACAGCGCTCGATGTCGAGAGGAACAAGCTCTACAGCGTGTCCGGATTCGAACCCAAAACGGCGCAGAAGTTGTTAAATTGGCGAAGGTCCGTCGAAGCCCGCTTTGTCTTCGATCCCTCACGCGCGATCGATCCACGCGATATCGCGCAGATCGACCAGGATATTCTCGGCGACCGCAAGCGGCTGCAGGGCGCCTTGGTTCTCGGTCTTGAGCAACTCAAGCAGACAAGAGCCCAGATTCTTGCCGCCCGTGAACACAGTCGCCCGGAAATGGAGCGGTTGGCATTGGATCAGTCGTCGGCAAACGTTGCCGCGATTTCAGGTTGAGACGGCTAACGCTGGATCGCCAATCAGGCTCGGTGGGTTTTGGCATACCTTCATCACCCCGGGTTGCGCGTCAGTGTGAAATACCCATTTCACCTTGTTGGAGGCCTCGACGATTTTGGCCGGTCGGAGCGCTGACTCGAAGGAGAGGTGAACGGCGGCTTTGCGCCTCATTCCAGCCGCTCGAATTGCCCAAGCCATTTCCTGAAAGCTGCCGATCCAGGGGATCCGTCTGGACGTCGATGGCAAGGGTGGTGGACGTACGGCTTCGCCACCAAGCAGGCCGCAACGGATTTCAGGATGTTACGGGTTAGGCGGTGACCCTTGGGCCACTCATGCAGCCATGTCTCATGCTGTCTCGAATCACGTTGTTGACGGTGCAAGCATCGCCGTCAAATCGCTCAGTCCGAGCGTGGCGGGCGCGCAACACTCAATCAGGTATAGCAGTCGCTAGGGCTATATGCATTTAGTGACACGGCCACCCGATCTTTGCGGTCGCAAGTCTTTACCAAGTGTCGTTTCTCGGCAAGGCTGATCATTGAGGCACTCACGCCGCGAGGATTGAAGAATGCTTAACCAGGCAGAAACACTCTACCCATCTCTGACCCCTCTTGCGGTCCAGGTCCGCTGGAAGGTTCCAACCGAATTTCCGGCGTGCCCGGACGAATTCACCGACGACGCCCTTCTTCTTTATGAATCGCGCCTCTCTTTCGGAAGTATCTTCGCGCGCAACCAGCTCTCCACGAGCCTCGTCGTCGACCGGAATCTCAAGGACGATGACCTGATCGTACTCACTCATTTTGCCGGCGACGCCATAAAGAATTGGGCAGTGGCCCACATTTCAATCCATGATGGCCTTTTCCATCACCGAAGCGAATTCACCTTCTTCAGTCTCAAGGGCGCTCTGAAGCACTTCTGCGAACTAGCTGGAGAGGACCTTGGCGACTCGATCGATGACTATTGCTGATGACGTATCAGCTGATGTCGATGCAGAAATGTTGCTGCATATTGACGATTCCGGTTGAGCGTGGGTGTCGAGTGTGAGCGATGACCTTGTGACGTCGGTCAGGTTCGAAGTCATGGTGCCAAGCAGTATCAATAAGGATGATGCCGGAGGGGCCAAGATGGAACATGAGAACCTGCTAGTCGTCGGTGCCGACTTCTCGAAAATGCGCACGCGCTGAATACGACGTGGTGATCTGCAGACCGGAGGTGCGTTTGAGTTCCATATAGACCTAAACTCGCTATAAGATACGCATCATGCGTTGGAGTTGCACCTCCGGGCTGTGCGCAACGTCGTGGCGGATGACTCCTTTCTACCCAGTGGTCCGCAAAGCCGCCTGTCAGCTTGCGGGCCCAACGCGGTCATTTCGGAACATGCAAGCAGACTAAATAGCGATTGGAACTCAATAACCACGCGGCCACAGCGTTCATGGTTTGTACTTCTAAAGTCGCATAATTGGCAGACTGGAACATGGAACTTGGGTCGCGAGGTGGATCAAATGCGTTACGCAGGGTCGCAGAACGCGCAAGAGACATTGCAGGTCATCTATAATCGAGCTGTCGGCCCAGCCGACTTCCTATTCGTGCCAGTGAGCAATGGCAATCGTACCAGCGACAGCACCCATTGCTCGCTGCTGCTCGTTGATGGCCGCAACCCGGAGCGGGTCGCCTATCACCACGACTCCTCCCGGACAGGGCCACAACGACGAGCCTGCAAACCAGCTCGCAAGGGTGCTGAACGGCACCTTCGAGGCAGCCCCCATGACCCGACAGCCGAATGCTTATGACTGCGGCGTGTTTGTGTTGGCACGTGGGCGCCGATTGGACAATTGATGGCCGGGCAGCGGCGCCGGGTCGCTGCGACGACCTCGTCGCCGACCGGCAGGCGCTGCAAGACCGGCTGAGGCGGCGCTTCCACACGGGATTTGTCTAAAATTCCAAGGGGGATTTGTGGAGGTATGACGCCGACAGGCCGCCTACCGCCAGACTACCCCGCTCATGAACGCGACGCCGGCAGCACTCCCATCTCCTTGAGCAACCAGGCAGCGCCGTCAATCTTGTCCATGGTCCAAAGCATGAAGCGACTGTCGACATGGATGCTTCGACTGCGGTCTGCGGCATATGCCCAATCGGAGATCACTCCATCGAGCGTGCCATCAAAGGCGAGACCGACGAACTCGCCGCGCCCATTCAGCGTGGCCGAGCCGCTATTGCCATTGGTAATGTCGACCGTGGACATGAAGTCGACCGGCAAAGTGCCCAGCTCCGGCGCGACATAGGGGCCATAATTCTTGGCCCGGATCGCAGCGACGGCGGCGGCGGGCGCATCAAACTCGCCCTTGCCAGTGTGCTTGGCCAGAAGTCCCTCAGCCGTGGTGAATGGCGTCCAGATCTGCCCGTCGCGTGTTCGCCCCGACACCTTGCCCCAGGTGATGCGCAGCGATCCATTCGCGTCGGGATACACCGGCCGGCCAATCGCCTGCCAGTAGGCGCGCAGGCCCTGCATATAAGTCGCGCGCGCCGCCTGCGCTCGGCCAGCGCGGTCCTTCGCCGCGCGCTCCGCAGCTATGTCGCCGGGATAGAGCGCGACCGCCAGCTTGATGAAAGGATCGTCCGACGCCTCGAAGGCAGCAGCCCGCTTGTCGAGCCAGCCGAGCCGCGTGGCCGTGTCGGCGAGTTTGGTTTCTGCATAAAGTCGGTCAAGGCCGATTTGGTCCAGAGCCGTTTCGAACGCAGTATCGCGGTCCTTTGCGTCTAGCCGGCGATATTCATCGAGCGCGGCCTCAAATAGCTTGCGATCGATGTCGGGCAGGTAACCGCGTTCGATCTGCGTCAGTTGATCCACGGTCTGGTTACGGTCACGATCCTGAAAGCCGCGTTCGCGGTCTTCATCGAGCTTCTCGTGCTCCTTGGCCCAGCGATACAGAGTGCGCGCGGATGAGAGCATTTGCGCGCGGTTCAGCAGCGCCTGGCGCAGCCCCTCGAGCGAGGCCTGGCTATTCTCGTCCACCATGGCGCCCAGTTCGCCGATCGCTGCGCCATAGCGCGCCTGCCGCGCGGGATCGTCGGCGACCCAGTCGAGATAAGCTTTCTCCTCGATCGCCTTGCGCACGTCGAGCCCGATCGCATTGGCCCCGGCGAGATCGCCCGCCAACTTCTTCTTGTAGTTTTCCACGCCTTGCAGGATGGAGGCGTAGCGGATCTGCGCTTCTCGATTGCCTGCCGTGGTTTGGTTTATCTGGGCCGCATAATCCGACAGCAAATGCTGCAACAGCGGTTCGTACCGCGCGAAATTGAACCGTACTTCATCCGCCGTGCGGAACCGATTGGTTTCTCCGGGAAAGCCGACGACCATGACGAAATCGCCGTCTTGCACGCCTTTAGAGGCAATGCGCAGCCAGCTCTTCGGCCGGTAGGGCACGTTGTCGCGCGCATAAGGCCGGGAGGAACCATCAGGAGCGACATAAGCGCGGTAAAAACCGAAGTCGCCTGTGTGGCGCGGCCACGTCCAATTGTCCGTTTCGCCGCCGAAGTTACCGATGCCGAGCGCGGGCGCATAGACTAGGCGCACGTCCTGAATTTCGAGCTTCTGCTGGAGATAGTAGGAGGCGCCGCCATAATAGGACTCCACGTCGCAGCGGCGATTGGGCTGTTCTTCACATGCGGCGATCAGCGCCTTCCGGTTCCTGTCGAGCCGCTCATAGCGGGCAAAGCCGTTCAGCTTGTCCGATACGCCCTTGAGCAT
>NZ_RZSR01000400.1:0-5082 GCF_004023265.1 Mesorhizobium sp. M1A.F.Ca.IN.020.06.1.1 | reverse complement strand
ATTCCTCGCTGCGCTGGTTCATCAACAACATCGGCGCCATCGCCGATTGGCGGGCAACGCTGATGCGCGTTGCCGACTTTCGCATCGCGCTCGGCGAAACGGACATCCTGCATGCCAAGGAAAAGCGCATCGCGTTCGGCGAAAACGCAAATGGCACACTGACATTCGACAAGCTCGAAGTCGCCTCGCCCGACGGCTGCACCAGGCTTGCAGAGACGGAGGTCGAGATAAAGGCCGGCGAGCGCGTCATGATCACCGGCGATCCGCGCGCCGGCAAGACGCTGTTCTTCCGCGCGATCGCCGGCCTCTGGCCATGGGGCGGCGGCCGCATTGGCATGCCGGCCGGAGAGACACCGTTCTTCGTGCCGCGCACCCCCTATTTCCCGCTCGGCACGCTGCGCGACGTGCTCAACCATGCCGAAGGCACCAAGATCGACGACGACGAGATTTCCGCCGTGCTCGGTGAAGTCGGCCTCGAGCGCCTCTCGTTCCAGCTCGACCGCTCGGCGCGCTGGGAGCATGAGCTGGCCGACGATGAGCAGCGGCTGCTCGCCTTCGCCCGGCTGGCGCTGAGGAAGCCGAAATGGGTGATCATCGACGAAGCGCTGGATACGTTCGACGGCGCCACGCTTCGGCGCGTGCTGGCGATGCTGCAGGCCAGACTGCCGCACGCCGCTATCCTCAATATCGGGCGCGGTCTGCACAACAACCAGTTCTTCCCGCGCGCGCTCACCATCGTCAAGGACAGCAGCGGATCGGCGCTGAAGCCGGCCCGTCTCCGCGCCGGGGCGATCGAACCCCCGCCTGTTGCCGCGCGCGCCAAGAAATAGCTTTATTTCGCCGCGATCGCCGGGAAGAATCCCGGCGTGGTGGAGCCTGCCATGCTCAAGCTGTTCAGCCTGCTTGCATGCCTTGCCTGCGCCGAGGCAGCGCCAATGCCTGCCATCGGAGGCACTGCCGTCGATGTGGAACTCGTGCTGGCCGTCGACATCTCGCAATCGATGGACGAAGAAGAGTTCGCCCTGCAGCGCGCCGGCTATGTCGAGGCGCTGCGCCATCCCGACTTCATCAGCGCCGCGCGCTCGGGCCCGAGGGGCCGCATCGCGCTCGCCTATTTCGAATGGGCGGGCGTCGTGCGCGACGACGGCGTGATCGGCTGGCAAGTGATCGACGGCGCGGACAGCGCCAACGCCTTCGCCGACACCATCGCGGGTCGTCCGTTCCGGAGCTTTCGCGGCACGTCGATTTCAGGCGCTCTCGGATTCGGCGCCGGACTTCTGGAGAAAAACAGCTACTCGGCGCCGCGCCGGGTCATCGACATATCGGGGGACGGGCCCAACAATGCCGGGCGGCCCGTCGCGATGATCCGTGATGCGGCTTTGGCCAAAGGCATCGTGGTCAACGGCCTGCCGATCCTGATCAATCCGTCGCCGAGCGTCATTCGTCTCGACCGCTACTATGCCGATTGCGTCACCGGCGGCCCCGGTTCGTTCGTGTTGCCGATCTATGCGGCGTCGGAATTCTCGACGGCTATCCGCCGCAAGCTGATCCAGGAGGTGAGCGGGATCGGCGACGCCGGAAGCATCCGCGTCGACGCGGAGGCGCCGACCGACTGCCTGCTTGGCGAACGGCTGCGGCAGCGGTTTTCCGATCCGTATTTTCCGGAGCTGGATCGGTGAGGTCCCAATTTGCACTGTTTCGGCCAGAGCGCCGCGCTGTGCCTCAGGCCGCTCTGGCGCCGTATTTGGCGCGGAACTCGTCATAGCAATCGCGGCGCCAGCGCCGGCCGACGACATAGCCGCGCAGCAGTTCGGTCGGCGAGTAGCCGAGCGCCTTTGACGACCGGTTGGCGAGATAGCCCGAAAAGGCCTGTGGCAGCCTCCCCTTCAATATGTCGGCGATGATCTGCCGCGCGATCATATAGGGCGGCACGTCGGGATAGCGGTCGGCAATATAAGGATGTTTGCCGATCAGGTTGGCGTAGGCCTCGACATAGCCGTCGCGCCGGCCGGAGATCGAATTTTCCGAATTGTATTTCTTCCAGTCTATATCATCCGACAGCAAGGCGCCGCTGCGGTTGGCAAAACGCAGCAGCAATTCGCGGTCCTGCATGCGCGTGATATCGCTGTCAAAGCCGCCGATCGCAAGCAGCGATTCGTGCCGGGCGGTGATCGCCGAGCCGGCGATGAAGATCGTCTGCGAGACCAGGGCGCGCTGCAGCCTGCTCTTGTCGAGCAAGGCCTGACGATTGATGCATTTGGTGCTGCGGCCGCCCTTGACCGAGATGAAGGAACTGATCAGCACTTCGAGCGAGGGGTTCCTGTCGAAGTGCGACAGCGTCCGGTCGAGGCGGTCCGGCAGATAGACATCGTCGGAATCGAGAAAGGTCACGATCGGGGCCCGCGCGCGCTCGATGCCCGCGTTGCGCGCGGCATTGGCGCCGCGCCATTTCGCGCCGACATAGATCAGTCTGGGATCGCGAATCTCGGCCAGCGCCAAGGCCGTTCCGTCGGTCGAACCGTCGTCGACGACAATGTGCTCGAAGCGGGTAAGTGTCTGGGCAAGAACACTTTCCACCGCGCGCACGACCTGGCTTCGCCGGTTGTGCGTCGGCGTGATCACGGTGATCAGCGGAGCTGGGTCGGAGGCAGTCGGCATCTAACTTTCGTTATGGGCAGATAAACGATGACCGTAAGATACTCGCACACCTGCCTCCATGTCCGCCCCCGGATGGATTCGGCAAACGCTACAGAAAAGAGCCGCCTATGTCACCTGAGGTGTCGCATCGGGGTCAAGTTCAGAGCGTGTTTCCTCAAAGTCATGCGGTTTGAAAGCAACACTTCGCGGCGGTTTATCCTTCAACTATGCCCGACATAGTCAGGCACGGTTTCGATTTCGTCGCTTACGAGACCGGCAGCGAGGCTGAAATGACCAAGAAATGCCAGGGTATAAAAAGCCAGGCCTACCACCAGTGAAAACGGGATCTGCCAAAGAGGCATACCCGTTTGCGGCGCGTGGCTGAGCACGCGTCGCGTCGTGCGCCACGACATGGTCCACCAGCGACTGAACGACTTGACGATCCGCTGGCTGCGACTGGGGGCATGAAGCGCGACGAACTTGCGATCGGCGTCCCTGCCGGTCACCAACGCGCGCCAATAGAAGAACCGCCAGCCGCGCGGAGAGTAGTGGTAGACGCGCGCATCAACGTTGACGATCTTGTGGCCCTCGCGCCGAAGCTGGTGCATCAGCAGCGTGCAGGACACCTTGAAGCCGTTATGTGCCGGGAAAGGGTGGCTGACGATCCAATGGCGCCGGAAGGCGACATTGTTGGCATTGATCGCCCGCTTCGAGGCGAATCTTTCGTCTCCACGGGCCATCGGGAAGAACCAGATCAAGGCGAAGGTTCTCGAGAAGAAGTCGTCATAGGACAGATAGGTATGGCCGTTCACGCAGACGGTTTGCGGCTGTTGAAACGGCTGCAGCAGATTTGAAAGCCAACCTGGCTGAGGGACCGTGTCCGAATCCAGGAAAACGACGATGTCCCCTTCGGTCAAAAGCACGCCGTTGTTCTTGAGTTCGTAATACCGGCCGTCGGGGCAAGCTGTGATCGTCAGGTCGGCAACCTGCATCAATTCAGGCGCTTCAGCTTCAATGCTCGCTTGCAGCAAGCTGCCGTCCGAATCGGGCCCGCCATGCGACACGACAACTTTTGGCCTTGCAAAACCCGTAGCGGAAACAGCCGCGATTTCGCGCGCCAGTGACTTCAGCCCCAGGCCGATCTCGTTCCAGTCGATGGATTTGGCGTTCTCCATCTCCATGACGATCGAATAGATCGGGTGTTCAGCCATAGATAATCACCACCAGTTTTGCCGGTACAGTCGCTATAGCCCTGCGGGGTATGCCGTCAAACGATTCTCGGTGCCATTCTATTTGCAAGTTTGCGCTTCAATCGCATGATTCTTTCTAGATCTTCAGGAACCCGCGCTTTTTTCTGTGCGGGAAGCTCGACGGGTCGGCATATTCAGACAGGAAACGTTTTCTCCATTCGTCATTGGTCCCGTCGCGCTGGATTTCGAGACCTGATCCGAGATTCGTTCCCCAGACAGGCTCGACCCCGGCCAACTGGGCAATTTTCTCGAGGCTTCCTCTCGGGTTTTGCTGGACCTGCTCGTAAGTTAGCGCAAGAAAGGACAGCCCGTTTTTCGCGAACCACCCGTCCCAGGCCAGATTTTCCATCAGAATCTTTTCGAGCGATTCGGCGATAGCCTCGCCGTCATAGCGTGGGGATGCGCGATTGACCTCGCTAGAGCGGAATCTGCGGGTTTGGCGCGCACGCGCCCATGAGATCGCCTGACCCAGCAAATCGCTGCGCGTCAGGCGCACATAGTGAAGGTTGGGAAGACTGGCGGGGAGGTTCACCTTCTTGGCAACTTGAGCGAATTGACTCGCAAAAAGCTTGATCGCGTAGATTCCGGAAGAGGACCGTCCTTCCGTCAGCGCCCTCAGAAGCTGCCCTCTGGCATCGCGCGGATAGCCTGGCTGTTCGAGCAGCCGGCGCCCGCCAAACCACTCCAGTGGATTGCCCAGCCCGGCGGAAGCCATCAGTCCTGCAAGATGATTGCTGCCGGTACGCGGCGAAGTGCACACAAGAATCCCTGTGCTTATCTCCGACAGAATTTCCGACGGGATTTGAACCACGGCCGGCCGACGTCGAAAGAGATCGAGCGAGATCATCGTTTCAGCAAGAACACCGCCTGCTGGCCGAAGAAGTTCCAGAACCGCCAGGGCATCGACAGGCCGATCTTCTGGCCGTTGGCGTCGAGCGCGGTCGCCTTCTCGACCGTCGCGCCGAGCTCTTCGCACAGATTGACGAAGTCGCGAATGGTGCAGAAGTGGATGTTCGGCGTGTCGTACCAGGAATAGGGCAGGTCCTTGGTGACCGGCATCCTGCCCTTGATCAGCAGCGAGAAGCGCACGCGCCAATGGCCGAAATTGGGGAAGGAGACGATCGCGCGGTTGCCGATCCGAAGCAGCTCGTCGAGCACAAGTTTCGGGTTGCGGGTCGCCTGCAGCGTTTGCGAC
>NZ_RZSR01000399.1:0-5092 GCF_004023265.1 Mesorhizobium sp. M1A.F.Ca.IN.020.06.1.1 | reverse complement strand
TGCCATGCTGGCCTGGGCGGCGGTGCATCTGAAGAAGGAGCCGGACGCGAGCTTCCTCGCTGCTCTGCCGCTGATCGAGACGCATGCGGGCGATCCGCGCAACTTCGTGCGCAAGGCGGTGAACTGGGCACTGCGGCAGATCGGCAAGCGGTCGAGGGCGCTGCACGCCCCTGCCCTTGCGCTGGCCGAGAAACTGGCGGCGTCGTCCGACAAGACGGCACGCTGGATCGGCAAGGACGCGGTGAAGGAGCTTTCCGATGTCAAACAGCTCGAACGGCTCGCGACCACACGACTGTGATCTCAGCGAAGTAAGCTCACGACGCTTTTACTCGCTTCCGAAATGGGACTGGCGGAGGATGACCACCATGAGCAGGCGTTTCAGATCAAGCGCGACGCTGGCGATCGTGCTTATGCTCGCCACCGCGAGAGCCGACGCCGCGGCCGACGTCGCGCATATCTTCTGGAAAGACTTGCGCCCGGCGACGCAGGCGGTCGCCGAGGACGCCAACCTGCCGATGATCGCGGCAAAACTGCCCGATCACGGTGAGACACTGTCGCTCAATCTGCAGGACAAGACCGTTCAATTGTCCGGCTACGCCTTGCCGGTCGATCGCGAGGGCGACCTCGTCTACCAGTTCCTGCTGGTGCCTTGGACCGGCGCCTGCAGCCACATGCCGACGCCGCCGCCGAACCAGATCGTGCTGGTAACGCCGGCGCATCCTTACAGGATGGCGGAGGCATACCAGCCGGTCTCCGTCACCGGCGTGCTGGAGCCCGGCATGGAGAAGAGCCAACTCTTCATCCTGGACGGCGTCTTGATCGTGCAGTCCGGCTATACCGTGCGCAAGGCCGAGGTGGCTGATGTCGACAGCGTGCCGGACGCCGTCACGCTCCCGGTCAACTCGCCGTGGAATTTCCTCAACAAAAAGAAGAACTAGGTCTCGCAACTTCGCGCATAGCGGGAAGCGCGAGCGCCGTGCTCAGGCCGCGTTGGCCCCCGACTCCTTGTCCAGGATCATGTAGTCGAGCGGGATCTCGGTCGTGTACTTGATCTGCTCCATGGCAAACGAGGACGACACGTCGCGGATCTCGATCTTGGCGATCAGCCGCTTGTAGAAGGCGTCGTAGGCGGCAATGTCGGGCACCACGACGCGCAAGAGGTAATCGACGTCGCCGCTCATGCGGTAGAACTCGACCACCTCCGGAAATTCCTGGATGACCTCGGAGAAGCGCCGCAGCCATTCATGGCTGTGCGAATTGGTGCGGATCGAAACGAAGACGGTGACGCGCACATTGACCTTCTCATGGTCGAGAATGGCCACGCGCCGCTGGATGACGCCCTCTTCCTCGAGCTTCTGGATGCGCCGCCAGCACGGCGTGGTCGACAGGCCGACTTTCTTGGCGACATCGGCGACCGCAAGCGTCGCGTCCTCCTGCAGGAGGCGAAGAATTTTTCTGTCTAGGCGGTCCATGGGAAGGCTCCAGCGGAATAGTTTGGCTATAATCCTTTTTATCAGGCCCTTTCACAAGAAAGAAATTCTGCCAATGCCGGCAAAAGCGAGTGATTTCTTGCAAGATGCCTAATTGAGGCGATAGCGGATTTCCGAGCGCAGGAATGGCAGCAAATCCATTTCAAACCACGGATTCTTCTTCAGCCAGCCGGTGTTTCGCCATGACGGATGCGGCAGCGGCAGCACTTTCGGCCCGGCTGCAGCATCCCAGACAGCGCGCCAGTTTCTGACCGTTTCCGTCAGCGACGGCCCACGCGCCGTGCCCATGTGCCAGGACTGCGCATAACCGCCGATCGTCAGCACCAGATCGATCTGCGGCATCAGCGCCATCAGATCGGCGCGCCAGGCGGTGGCGCATTCGCGCCGCGGCGGCAGGTCGGCGCCCTTGGTGTCCTGGCCCGGAAAGCAGAAACCCATCGGCACGATGGCGAATTTTTCCGTGTCGTAGAACTCGTCGGGGGTGACGCCGAGCCAGTTCCTCAAGCGATCCCCGGAAGCGTCGGTGAACGGCATGCCCGAGATGTGGACTTTCGTGCCCGGCGCCTGGCCGGCAAGCAGGATGCGGGCCTTCGACGAAGGCACAAGCACCGGGCGCGGCTGATGCGGCAGGGGCCGGCCGCGCGGCTGCTCGACACAGATGCGGCAAGCCCGCACCTTGGCGGCAAGGCTCTCCAGCGCTTCGCTCATGTCCGGCGGGTTCTCCAAAAACAAGCCTCAAGCAGCAGCGCTTGGCCGGCTGGAGAGCGCTGCGTGCCAGCGCAGCACATTCCCGCATTCCTCAGGCACCTTGATGCGTGCCGGCTTCATGAAATCGATGGCGATCAGCCCGGTGATGTCGGCGACCGAATAGGTGTCGCCGGCGGCAAATTCCATATCCGCCAACTCCCGGTCGAGGAGATGCAGGAACTCGATGGCCTTCGGCTTGTTGGCCTCGCCCCATTCCGGGATCTGCGGCACCTCCCATTCCTTCATTGCCGGATGGATGTGCCGGAACGCGGCGGCCACGCAGCTCATCAGGTTTAGCTCCAGACGCCTTTGCCACATCTCCACCATGGCCTTGCCGAGCGCGCCTGTTCCGAACAGGGCGGGCTCGGGATGCAACTCCTCGAAATAACGGCAAATGGCGATGGATTCGGTGATGATGGTCCCGTCGTCGAGTTCGAGCACGGGCAGCCGCCGCAGCGCATTGCGCGACGCCACCGGCTCCTTGCGATGCTCCAGCGCGCCCATGTCCACGGGCACCAAAGGGACGGCTAGCCCCTTTTCAGCCAGGAAAACCCGAACCCGCCTGGGGTTGGGCGCCCGGCCGCCATCGAACAGCTTCATTCTAGTCTCCGATCTTCATGCCAATCTTAGGGCGCGCTGCAATGCATGTCGCCCAAAACTGCATAGCGGTTTGGCAAGACCACATGTTGGCAAACAGAGCATCCCCCGAAGCGGGCATCACCAGAAACGAACAAGCTCACGCAACGCATCGCCGAGCGAAGCCAGTGCGCCGTGCTTCCTTTCGACGGGTTGATTGTGATGGCTGTCGCGCCAGTCCTGCGGCTGATCGAAGGAGCCAGCCCAGATGCCCACCTTGGCAGCCCGCGCGACGGCCTCCTCGGTTTCGAAGTCGCCGAAGGCGACGGCCCATCCGGACTGTACCTGCGCGCGGTTGAGGTCCGTGTCGCCCGCCTTGCAGTCGCCGAGCAACCGGCCGTAGCGGTCGCGCTGCCAGCCGCTGCAGGAGACCGGCCTGTCGGCGATCAGCCGCACCAGCGACTGCCGCGCAAGCCTGCCGCAGGCATAATCGGCCCCGTCCTTGCGGCACGTCTGTGTGTATTCCGGCGCGTCGATGCCGCGCATGCGGATGCGCTCGGCGCCAAGCGTGATCGAATCGCCGTCCCTGACGATGGCCGTGCCTTGCTCCTGTCGCGTCTCGAACCGGTCGAGCCGCGCCGCCACCAGGATGGACAGGCCAAGCAGGACCACGGCCAGCCCGTAATCCAGAAGCCTGCGCAAAAGGCTTCGCGGAGGCCGCGGAACATAGCGCCGGCGCGGTCTTCGCGACCAGGAACGGCTCATATGGCAAACAGTCTCTTAATCATTCGAACGTAGCTTAACGAACTGAAAATCGCTGCGCGCAGAAATTGAACTTGCATGCCTTTGCTACGCTCGGACACAGCGGACAAATTCATTGTGGACCGCAGGAAACCGCATCGCAACAGCGATGTGGCTCGCGCGGTGCGCAGGACGCGTGACCGTCTTTCGCAGCAGGCCGGCAGCCTCGATTTCGACCGCGAACTGCTCAAGCTCCATGCACGCGCCATGGTGGTCAGCGCGGCGGCGATTCCTCTGCTTGTGCTTGTAGTAGCGGCCATCGGCCGCTTCGCGGGCCTGGACAACCAGGTCGCCGTCTGGGCTCTCTTCATGCTGCTTTGCTACGCTATCGTCACTTTCATGGCGCGGCGCGTCGAGCGCACGGAAGCGGCCGAGCTCGACCCTGTGCAGACGCGCCGCGATTTCCTGATCGGCCATTCGCTCTGCGGCCTCGGCTGGGCCTGGTTCGCCTGGCTGGGCTGCGCCACATGCCAGGTTGACCAGTTCCATGTCGTCAAGGCCATGGTGCTCCTGGTCGCCATGGCGACGACTGCGGTGATGGCATCGTCCCTGGGCGGCGCGCTATTGGCGACCTTCGCCGTTCCCGTCGCGGTCTATGTCTATGCCGTCCTGCGCCTGTGGATGCCGATCGAAGGGATCATGGCGGCGCTTCTGGTCGCTGCCCTGCCCTTCTTCGGCTACGTCGCGCGCCATCTCAACCAGTCATCCTGGATGCTGCTCTCCTTCCGCTCCGAGAAGGACGCGCTGATCGCCGAGGTGGAGACTGCCAAATCCATGTCCGACGAGGCCAGGCGGCGCGCCGAGGACGCCAATCTGGCGAAGTCGCGCTTCCTCGCCTCGATGAGCCATGAGCTCCGGACGCCGCTCAACGCCATCCTCGGTTTCTCCGAAGTGATGGCCAATGAAGTGCTCGGGCCGATGAACAACCCGACCTATCGCGATTACGCGCATGATGTGCACGAATCTGGCCAGCATCTGCTCGATCTGATCAATGAGATCCTCGACCTGTCGCGCATCGAGGCCGGCCGCTACCAGCTCAACGAGGAGCCGGTGGTGCTGGTGACGATCGTTGAGGATTGCTGCCATATGATGGAACTGAGAGCCCGCAACAAGGACATCCGCGTCATCCAGGAGTTCGAGACCGCGCTGCCGCGCCTGTTCGGCGACGAGCGTGCCATCCGGCAGATCGCGCTCAATCTGCTGTCCAACGCCATCAAGTTCACGCCGTCGGGCGGCGAAGTGCGTGTGCGCGTCGGCTGGACGGCGGGCGGCGGTCAGTACATCTCGGTCAAGGACAACGGCCCCGGCATACCGGAAGAGGAAATCCCAGTGGTGCTTTCCGCCTTCGGCCAGGGCTCGATCGCCATCAAGAGCGCCGAACAGGGAACGGGCCTCGGACTGCCGATCGTGCAGGGTCTGCTCGACATGCATGGCGGCGAGTTCGAGCTGCACTCCAAGCTGCGCGAAGGCACCGAGGC
>NZ_RZSR01000398.1:0-5096 GCF_004023265.1 Mesorhizobium sp. M1A.F.Ca.IN.020.06.1.1 | reverse complement strand
GCCCCTGTGCATCGATAACCAGGTCATAGCGGCGCGAGCGAAGCGCACGTCGCAGGCCGGCCATCTCGCGCCATGTGCCGCCGTCGAACGGCTTCTTGCGCCAGCGCCGGAGCGCCACCTTGTGGATGGTTCCGATCGCCGGATGCAAGGCGACGACGGCGGCAAAGGCCTCTTCCACGCACCAGTCGAAGCTTATGTCCGGGCGATTGCGGAGCGCGTCCTCGACGGCCGGGAAGGTGTGGATGACATCGCCCATCGATGATGTCTTGACGATGAGAACCCTCATGCGGTCGCAGGAATTTCAAGCAACCGGTCGGCGGCGGCGGCGACCCGCGCGACATCGAGCGTCTTAAGGCAGTTGAGATGGCCGAGCGGGCAGACCTTGCTGTGGCAGGGCGAGCAGGAGAGGTGCAGCCAGATCAGTTCCGAACGATCGGTCAGCGGCGGCGTGTTTTCGGGCGAGGTCGAGCCATAGACGGCGACGATTGGCGTGTCGACGGCGGCGGCCACATGCATAAGCCCGCTGTCGTTCGAGACGGCTAGCTTCGCCGCGGCGATCAGGTCGATGGCATCCTCCAGCTTCGTCCTGCCGGCAAGGTCGACGGCGCCCGGCGCAAGCCTCGCGATCTCGCCGGTAACCTCAGCGTCGTTCTTCGAGCCGAGCAAGGCGACGCCCAGGCCTTTTGCCATCATCCCGCGGGCTAGCTCGGCATAGTATTCGCTCGGCCAGCGCTTTGCCGGGCCGAACTCGGCGCCCGGCAACAGGGTGACGAATTCTTTTGCGCTGAGCCCGAACCGCGCCAGCAGATCGGCCTGATTGGTGAGATCGACGGTGAGCTTCGGCGGGCGAAAAGTGCCGCCGCGCGCCAGGCCGAAATAGGCCCGTGCCGTGCGCCGCTTCACCGCATCGGGCAGCGGGACGATGTCGGTCAGCAGGCCGTAGCGCATTTCCCTCAGATGGCCGACGCGGCGCGGAATTCGGGCGAAGAACGGGATCAGCGCCGATTTCCAGCTCCCCGGCAGCACATAGGCCATGTCGTAGCGGCCGCGCAGCAGGCGGCCGAAGCGCCTGCGGCTGCGGAATTCGAGCGTGCCGGGCATCAGTGGAAAGTCGATCTGGGAGCGTATTTCGGGCATGCGCTTGACCAGGGGCGCTGCCCAAGCCGGCGCGAGCACGTCGATCGCGGCATTCGGATGCTTTTCCTTCAGCGCCGCGAACAGGCACTGGGCCATGACCATGTCACCCACCCAGCGTGGGCCGATCACGAGGATCGTTGGGCTTTCAGCCATTGGACATAGTCTCTGACGCCGGTTTCGACGGTGCGGAATTGGCCATTGTAGCCGGCCGTGCGTAAGCGGGACATATCCGCCTCGGTAAAACTCTGGTAGCTGCCCTTCAGGTGTTCGGGGAAGGGAATGAACTCGATCTCACCCTTGCCGAGCGTGTCGATTACCGTCTCGGCGATGGCGCGGAACGGCTGGGCGCGGCCGGTGCCGCAGTTGAAGATGCCGCTTGAGCCCCGCTTCCATAGCCACAGATTGACGTCGGCGACGTCGCCGACATGGATGAAGTCGCGGCTCTGCTCGCCGGGGCCGAACCCGCCATAGGCGCCGAACAGCTTCGGGTTCTGGCCCTGCTCGACCTGGTTGAACAAATGGAAGGCGACCGAGGCCATGGCGCCCTTATGCGCCTCGCGCGGCCCGTAGACGTTGAAATAGCGCAGGCCGGCCACCTGCGAGTGATCGGTGTCGAAGACATTGCGGCGGACATAGTCGTCGAACAGCTTCTTCGAATAGGCGTAGACGTTGAGTGGCCGTTCGAATTCGGGCTCTTCGCGAAACTCGCTGCCGCCGCCATAGACCGAAGCCGAGGAGGCATAGAGGAAGGGCACCCGCAGCGCCAGGCAGGCGTGCAGCAGGCGCTTCGAATAAGCGTAGTTCACGTCCATCATGAACTTGCCGTTCCATTCGGTGGTGGTCGAGCAGGCGCCCTGATGGAAGACGGCGTCGATGCGGCCCAGCCCGCCATCCTCGAGCCGGGCCGGAAGCTCGTCCTTGTCGAGATAGTCAGCAATGCGGAGATCGGCCAGATTGGCGATCTTGTGGCCGTCGGTCAGATCGTCGACGACCAAGATATCGTCATGGCCTTCGGCATTCAGCGCGGCGACGATGTTGGAGCCGATCATGCCGGCGCCGCCCGTGACGATGATCATCCTTGTGAGCCTTGTTTCGTTGCCGATTCCGGCCCTTATAGGGGAGGCGCGAGCAGGTGTCGATAAAAGGTCCCCGGCTGTGGAGCATCGGCTACGACGAATGTAGGGATGGATCGGCAGAACGGCTCGCGAGATAAGCTCTGGCGCGCCGAACGGTACGTCTTCGATCGAAGCAAGCTATGGTGCCATTGAGGGCTGTGGCATGAGCCGTCGGTGTGCGTTCTTGCCGTTGGTATCAGCCATGACATCCGATTTAAAGCCAGGCCTTCACCACGTTCAAACCCTGCGGGTCGACGACTCCCTGACGGTTCCGGCCATGACAACGGCCTTTGCGAGTTTCGCCGACATGCCGCCGGTTTTCGCCACCGCCTTCATGGTGGGCTTCATCGAATGGGCGTGCGTCGAGGCATTGCGTCCGTTCCTGAGCAGCCATGAGAGAACCGTCGGCACCCATGTCGACGTCAGCCATGTCGCCGCGACGCCCGTCGGCATGACCGTCACCGCCGATGTCGAGCTTGTCGCGGTGCAGGGGCGAAAGCTGCGCTTCAAGGTATCGTGCAGCGACGAGAATGGATTGATCGGCGAAGGTTTCCACGAGCGCGCGGTCGTCGACTATGACAAGTTCATGGCGCGTGTTCTTGCCAAATCAGGGCAGACCGGTTCGTCGCCACAGTGAGGCCGCAAAGCTCCCGCTTCAGTCGGCTCCTATCGTGAGGGATCAAGATGCCGTCGACCGAACTGCTTATCGCCTTTTTCGTCACCACGGCTATCTTCGCCTACATTCCCGGACCGGCCATGCTCTACGCCGCCGCGCAGACCATGGCGCGCGGGCGTTGGTCGGGGCTGACGGCGGCGCTCGGCATCCATCTCGGCGGCTATGTCCATGTCCTTGCCGCCGCAACCGGACTGTCGGTGTTGTTCCACGCCGTGCCGCCGCTTTACATGGCGGTCAAACTTGTCGGCGCGCTGTACCTGATCTGGCTCGGTGTTTCGCTGTTCCGCGCCAAGATCCAGGGAAACGGAACGCTTCCTGCCATCGAGCGAAAATCGGCGCGTCGCGCCTTTTTCGAAAGCATCACGGTCGAGGTGCTCAATCCCAAGACAGCAATCTTCTTCATGGCATTCCTGCCGCAGTTCATCGATGCCTCGGCGACCTTGCCGGTTTGGCTGCAGTTCGTGGTGCTGGGAACCGTCGTCAACCTGATGTTCTCGTCGGCCGACATCGTTTGCGTCTTTCTCGCCGGCGCGATGATTGCGCGCCTGCGGCGCTCCGGTCGCGCGCAGCGCCTTATGCAGCGCGCAGGTGGCGCCGTGCTTGTCGGTCTCGGCGTCCATGTCGCCTTGCAGAAGAGCTGATCCGTCCGGCGCCTTGGCCGTGCGCATACGGCCGCCGTTGCGCTGGCCCCGATTGCGGTATATCGGCATCGCGAAGAATGAAGAGCGCCGGTTTTCCGGCGCTGCAACCCCGATCAAGAACCGTCGTTTTCGGCGCGTGCCAGTGAGATGATCAAGCACCATCTGCCTTCCCCGGAGCCCTTGCATCGCACCATCGCCCACTTCGGCGAGGTCACGGTGCTGGTGGTCGGCGATTTCATCCTCGATCGTTTCGTCAACGGCGTCATCGAGCGGATCTCGCCTGAAGCGCCGATCCCGGTGCTGCATGGGCGGGGCGAGGTGGTGGCCCTGGGCGGCGCCGGCAATGTCGTTTCCAACATCGTTTCACTGGGCGGCGCCGCGATCCCGGTGTCCGTCATCGGCGCCGACCAGGCCGGCGACAATCTCATGCGCATGCTCGGCGATCTTGGCGCCGATACGGACGGCCTTGCACAGCGGCAGGACCGCATGACCTCGTCGAAGAGCCGCTTCAGCGCGCTTAACCAGCAGGTGCTGCGTTTCGACGAGGAGGAAATCAAACCGTTGTCCAGTGGCGAGCGGACGACGCTTGTCGAGCATTTCCAGGCTGCCCTTGCGCGTGCCGATATCGTCATCCTGTCCGACTACGGCAAGGGCATCCTGCTCGACGGCGTGGCGGCCGAACTGATCGCGATCTGCCGCGATGCCGGAAAACCGGTGCTGATCGACCCGAAGGGCCGCGACTATGCGCGCTATGCCGGGGCGACGGCGGTCACGCCCAACCGCAAGGAACTCGGCGAGGCGGTCGGACGCCCGGTCTTCGGCGATGACGAGATCGTCGCTGCGGCACGCGACCTGATTGCCGCGCATGACTTCGAGTTCATCGTCGCGACGCGCAGCGAAAAGGGCATGAGCGTGGTCACCGCGGAGGATGCCCGCCATATCTCCACGCAGGCGCGCGAAGTGTTCGACGTCTCCGGCGCCGGCGACACGGTCATCGCCACCTTCGCGCTGTCGCTCGCCGCGGGCGCCGACCGGGTGCAGGCTGCTACAATCGCCAATGCCGCCGGCGGCGTGGTCGTTGGCAAGCGCGGCACGGCGCGGCTGACAGTGGAGGAGCTTTCCGGCGCGCTGTTCCGCTCGCATGGACCGGTCGCCCACAAGGACGCCATTCTCGACGCCAATGCGGCGGCCAGGATGGTGGCGGCCTGGAAAGAGGAGGGGCTGTCGGTTGGCTTCACCAATGGCTGCTTCGACATTCTGCATGCCGGCCATGTCAGCCTGCTGCACGCCGCGCGCAGCCGATGCGACCGGCTGGTGCTCGGCTTGAACAGCGACGCCTCGGTGCGCCGGCTGAAAGGGCCCGGACGTCCGGTCAACGACCAGCACGACCGCGCCTGCGTGCTCGCGGCGCTCGCCTCGGTCGATGCCGTTGTCGTCTTCGAGGAAGACACGCCGCTCAAGCTGATCGAGGCGCTTCTGCCCGACATCCTGGTCAAGGGCGCGGATTACACGATCGAGACCGTGGTC
>NZ_RZSR01000397.1:0-5108 GCF_004023265.1 Mesorhizobium sp. M1A.F.Ca.IN.020.06.1.1 | reverse complement strand
CGAGCACTACGTCTCATCGATGACGGGCGCGGTAAAGGAATAGCGTCCGCATGCATAACGGCGCGCGTCATCGATGAGACGTAGTGCTCGACGAAGAACGAATAAAGCACCACCACCGGAAGCGAGCCGATCAGCGCGCCCGCCATCAGCGCTCCCCATTCATAAACGTCCGAGCGGACGAGCTCGGTGAGCACGCCGACCGGAACCGTCTTCTTCTCCGACGACTGGATGAAGGTCAGCGCGTAGATGAATTCGTTCCAGGAGAGCGTGAAGGCGAAGATGCCGGCAGAGATCAGGCCCGGCACCGACAGCGGCAGCACGATCTTGGTCAGGATCTGCCAGCGGGTGGCGCCGTCGATAAGCGCGCATTCCTCCAATTCGAAGGGGATCGAACGGAAGTAGCCCATCAACAGCCAGGTGCAGAACGGGATCAGGAAGGTCGGGTAGGTGAGGATCAGCGCGAAGGGCGTGTCGTAGAGACCGAGGTTGAACACCATCACCGACAGCGGGATGAACAGGATCGAGGGCGGCACCAGATAGGCGAGGAAGACGGCAAGGCCGACTTGGCGGGCGCCGGAGAACCGCAGCCGCTCGATCGCGTAGGCGGCGAGCACCGCAGCCGCCAGCGACAGGAAGGTGGCCGCCGTCGATATGATCACCGTGTTGAGCAGCCAGCCGGGATAGGAGGTCTCCAGGAGCAAATAGCGTATGTGCTCCAGCGTCGGATGCACGACCCAGAACGGATTGTAGTTCACATAATCCGTCATCTCGACATTGGGCTTAACCGCCGTGATCGTCATCCAATAGAATGGAAACAGCAGCACGATGAGAAACACCAGCAGCGGCAGATAGACCGTGACCACCCGGCGCGGCAGGCTCTGCAGGTAGCCCATGCCGCCTTCGTCGGTGTCCAGGCGCTCGACTTCTCTGATCGCGGCCATATCAGTCTCCGCCGCCTTGCTGCCACCTGCGCCGTTGCAGGCCGAAATAGCTGAACAGGATCGCCGCCAGCAGGAAGGGGATCATGGCGACCGCGATTGCCGCGCCTTCGCCGAGCTGGCCGCCGGCAATGCCGCGCTGGAAGGACAAGGTCGCCATCAGGTGGGTGGCGTTCACCGGCCCGCCGCGGGTCAGCACATAGATCAGCTGGAAATCGGTGAAGGTGAAGAGCACCGAGAAGGTCACGGTGATGGCGATGATGGGCGTCAAAAGCGGCAGCGTCACATGGCGAAACAACTGCCAGCGGCTGGCGCCGTCCAGCGTGGCGGCTTCATAGAGCGACTGCGGGATGGTCTGCAGGCCGGCAAGCAGCGTGATGGCGACGAACGGGATGCCGCGCCAGACATTGGCCGCGATGACGGAAGCGCGCGCGTTGGTCGGATCGCCAAGGAAGTTGATGCGGTGGTCGATCAGCCCCATCTGCTGCAGCGCCCAGGACAGGATCGAGAACTGCGAATCGTAGATCCACCAGAAGGCGATGGCCGACAGCACCGTAGGCACCACCCAGGGCAGCAGCACCACCGCGCGGAAGAACGACTTGAAGGGCAGCTTCTCGTTGAGGATGAGAGCCAGCCAGAGGCCGAGCACGAATTTCAGGATCGAAGCGCTGACCGTGTAGAGCACGGTGTTGAAGACCGACAGCCAGAACACGCTGTCGCTCCAGAGATATTCATAGTTCTCGACACCGATATAGATGCCGGGCCGGCCGATGCGTGTGTCGGTGAAGCCAAGCCAGACGCCGAGTCCCAGCGGATAGGTGAGAAAGACCAGGAGCAGCGCCGCCGCCGGCAGCATGAAGCCGAGACCAAGAGTGTTCCGGCTCTCGGCAAGTCGCGAAAGCATCGACGGACGCCGCTGAACGGCAACGGATGACACGGCCATGGGCGCGGATTCCTCGCAACATGCGGTGGAGTGGTGGTGGCCGCGTGGTCCTTCCGTGCCCCGGAAGATCCCGACGCGGCCACCCTTGCTTCAGGTGCCCGGCAGGATCAGACGCGATAATAGCGGTTGGCGCGCTTTTCGGCCTCTTCCATCGCCTCTTGCGGCGTCGCCTGTCCCGTCACCGCCTTGGCGAACATGTCGACCAGCACATAATCGGCCATGGTCGCGGCCGAGGCATAGCCGAGCGGCCCGGCATAGCCGTTGGGTCGCAGCGTCGCCGAAGCTTTCGCGTAAGCGGCATTGTTCGGGTCGGCCTTCCACACCGGATTGTTGTCGAAAGCCTTCAGCGTCTGGCAGCAATAGCCGGCCGACGACGTGATCCAGTCCGACATCTGCGGGTCCTCGAACATGAACTGCAGATAGGCTTTGGCCGCATTGGGGTAGGGCGTGTAGTTGAAGATGACGGCCGTGGTCACCTGGAACAGCTCGACCGATTTCCCGACCGGACCGATCGGCAGATTGGTGGTGCGGATGTCCTTGGCTATCTCGGCCAGCTTCGGGTCGTTGTCCTTGTTGACCTTGGCGGTGTTGTAGGCCGAGATGCCGTTGGCGATCACGCTTATTTCGCCGGCCAGGAAGGCGCGGTTGTTGTTGACGTCGAGCCAGCTTTCCGTGCCGGGGATGAAGGTCTTGTAGAGCTCCTGCGCATACTGGATCGCCTTCAGCGTCTCGGGGCTGTTGATCGTCACCTTGCCGGCTTCGTCGACCATCTGGCCGCCATGGCTCCATAGCAGCCAATGCGCATAGTTGTTGCCGTCGCCGACGCCGTGGCCATGGGTGAACCCGGCGGGATGGCCCTTTGCCTTCAGCGCCTTGCACAGGTCGAGGAAACCCGCCGTGTCCTTCGGGAATTCCGAGAAGCCGGCCTCCTTCACCCAGCTTTCGCGATAGACGATGGCGTTGCCGATGGTGGCGAGCGGCAGGCCGAGGAACTTGCCCTCGCGCGTCGCATACTGCTTCGGGCCGTCGTGCCAGCCGCCATACTTCTTGCCGAGATGGTCGCCGAGTTCGGTCACGTCGAGCGGCTTGTCGGGATATTGGTGCGGGTCGTCGAACCAGACGAACATCAGGTCGGGACCGGAGCCGACATTGGCGGCGACGGCCGCCTTGGGCCGGATGTCTTCCCAGCTCTCCTTGTCGACGCGCACCTCCACGCCGGTCGCCTCGGTGAACCGCTTCGTATTCTTCAGCCATTGGTCCTCGTCGCCCTGCACGAAAGGCGACCAGCGCAGCAGCCGGAGCTTGGCGCCTTCCTCCGGCTTGTAGGTGAGGCCCTCCTGGGCGAAGGCGCTCGAGCCGACGAAGCGGCTGCCCAAGGCCCCGGCGGCCGCGCCGGCGGTCGTGCGGATCACGTCGCGTCTGGTGAACTTCATGCTCGTCTCCTCCTGTGGGTTTCCTCGTTGCGTGGTCTATGGCGCCGCTTCGATCCGCTGGCCCGTTTCGCCGTGAAACAGATGAATGGGGCCGGGTTCCACCGACAGCCGGATGGTTTCTCCCGGCGCGAAGGAATGGCGTTCGCGGAAATTGGCGACGATATCCTCTCCGCCGGCCGTCCGTTCGATGATCTGCACTTCCGAGCCGGTCGGCTCGATCACCACCACGGTGACCGGAATGCCGTCCTCGGCCAGCCGCAGATGCTCGGGCCGAACGCCGAGCACGACGGCTTCGCCGTTGCCGATCGCGGGTGGTTTCGACAGAGGCACGGAGACGCCACCCGCGCCCCGGAACGACGACGGCGCGCGGTCATTGGCGAATGTGCCCTTGAGCAGGTTCATGGCCGGCGAGCCGATGAAGCTCGCGACGAAGAGGTTGTTCGGCCGGTCGTAGAGCTCGAGCGGCGGCCCGATTTGCTCGACGAGGCCGTCATGCATGACGACGATCTTGTCGGCCATGGTCATGGCCTCGATCTGATCGTGCGTGACATAGATCGTCGTCGTCTTCAGCCGCTGGTGCAGTTCCTTGATCTCGGCGCGCATCTGGACCCTCAGCTTGGCGTCAAGATTGCTGAGCGGCTCGTCGAACAAAAACACCTGCGGATTGCGCACGATCGCCCGGCCCATGGCGACGCGCTGCCGCTGGCCGCCCGAAAGCTGGCGTGGATAACGCGACAGAAGCGGCACCAGCCCGAGGATCTCGGCCGCCCGCTTCACCCCGGCATCGCTCTCCGCCTTGGCCACTCCCTTCAGCATGAGCGAGAACGCCATGTTCTCGGCAACGGTCATGTGCGGATAGAGCGCGTAGTTCTGGAAGACCATGGCCACGTCGCGCTCCTTCGGCGCAACATCGTTGACGACACGGCTGCCGATCGAAATATGGCCGCGGGAGATTTTTTCCAGCCCGGCAATCATCCGCAGAAGCGTCGATTTTCCGCATCCCGACGGCCCGACCAGCGTGACGAACTCGCCGTCCTCTATGTCGACGCTGACGCCGTGCAGGATCTGGGTGGCTCCGAACGACTTGTAGACATCGCCAATCGCGACAGACGCCATCGAACTCCTCCCGATGGTCCCTGCGGGTTTCGCGGGGAGCCGTTTCCAATCAAGGTGTGGCTGAAACGGATGCCGGCAAGCATCCACCACTGGCGTCGGCGACGTTTGCCCCAGCTCCCCCCGGGTCACGCGACTGTGAAACGGTAGCGCTACCAAACCCGCCTGTAAAGCTGCGGCGCATGCCCTTAGACTTTCGTCTCAAAGGACAAATGAGCCAGCCTGCCGTGAGCTAAGTCGATCCAGGGCCGTGCCGCGTGGCCGCCGATCAGTCGGTGAAGAGCGCTGAATGCGCATTAGCAAGTACTAAGGTGTAGATTTCAACCTAGCCGAGAAAGAGCCGACAGTGCCCGTTTCCGCGCAGACGGGATTGGCAGCTGTCCCATTCGAGATGCGGTAATGCTGATAGCGGTGCTTCCGGTGTGGCCCTGCTGCCACCGCGGGAAGGGCGCGGCCGCTCCTTGGCCGTGTTCACCCGCCGATCAGAAACGCCGCAATCAGCTTCTGCAAGTTCCCGCCCGGACCGAACTCGACCTTGTCGAAGTCGCGGCTGGCCCGGCGCTGCGCCTTGGAAAGCTGGTCGAGATAATTCGTCAGCTCCGCCCTGATCTTGGTGCAGCCGGGGTCGTCGGCAACGGTGAGGCCGGTGCTGACGAATTATCTCGACCAGCTTTCCAAGGC
>NZ_RZSR01000396.1:0-5109 GCF_004023265.1 Mesorhizobium sp. M1A.F.Ca.IN.020.06.1.1 | reverse complement strand
GGTGAAGAAGGCGCTCGACCGCCACAAGGTCTACGTCACTGCGCAGAGCTTTTCCGGCGGCACCTACAGCGCCCGCGTGCTGGTCGACGGCGAGGCCTATTGGGTCGACGAATTCCGGCTGAGCCAGCTGCGGCAGGGTCTGACGCCGGCCGAGCTGGAATTGACGCCGGCGACCGACGATTGAGTGGAGTGCCTTCGTCATCCCAGGGCGGAGCAGGAGCGAAGCGACGTCGCGGAGACCCTGGGATCCATGCCGTGACCTGGACGCGTCACGACGGTCCAAGTTCTGCTCGGCTGCACTCGGCGGTAAAGGTCACGGCATGGATCCTCGGGTCAAGCGCGAGGATGACGATCGCGCGGGCTCGGGGGCGCGAAGGATCGCGGCCCTTGCCACTGTCGGCTACGCGCTTCGGCACTTAACCCATGCCAGCTCCCCAACTCAAAACCTACCGCGCCAAGCGCGAATTCTCCCGCACCCCTGAACCCGCGGGCGGGCCGGAGGTCGGCGGCGGCAATCGCTTCGTCATCCACAAGCACCACGCCACCGCCGATCACTACGATCTGCGCCTCGAAGTCGGCGGCGTGCTGAAGAGCTGGGCGGTGCCGCGCGGGCCCTCGCTCAATCCGGCCGACAAGCGCCTCGCGGTCGAGACCGAGGATCATCCGATCGAATATATCGACTTCGAGGGCGTCATCCCCGAGGGCGAGTATGGCGGCGGGCCGATGATCGTCTGGGACACCGGCACCTGGGCGCCGATGGAGGATGTCGAAAAGAGCCTGCGCACCGGCGCCTTCAAGTTCCGCCTCGCCGGCCAGAAGCTCAATGGCGGCTGGATGCTGACCCGGCTGAAGCCCAAGCCCGGCGAGGACGAGAACAAGAAGAGCTGGCTGCTTTTCAAGGAGCGCGATCTCGCCTCCGACTCCGAGCTCGACATTCTCGAAGCGCGGCCGGAAAGCGTCAAGTCGGGCCGGCGCATCGAGGAACTGGCGGCGCCGCCGAAGAAGCCGCAGCGCCTGCCGCCGAAACCTGGCTCGCTGAAACCCGGCGCGCTGCCCGGCGCGGTCAAGGCAGACCCGCCAAGCCGCATCGAGCCGCAGCTCGCCGCGCAGGTAAGCGAGCCGCCCGATGGCGAGGACACCGGCACGCTCTGGCTGCACGAGATCAAATTCGACGGCTACCGCACCATGGCGCATGTCGTGGACGGGAATGTGCGGCTGATCACCCGCGGCGGCCTCGACTGGACCAAGCGCTACGGCGACCTGCCGCAGGCTTTTTCGCGGCTGCCGGCCAGCCGGGCGATCATCGACGGCGAGATCATGGTGCTGGACGACAAGGGCATCTCGCGCTTCGCGCTGCTGCAGGACGCGCTGGCCCAGGGCGCCGGCTCGAAGCTGCATTTCTACGCCTTCGATCTCCTGCATCTCGATGGCTGGGACCTGCGCAGGGCGCCGCTGCAGAAGCGTAAGGCGCTGCTTGCCGAACTGCTCGCCGGCCAGGCGGCAAACTCCGCCATCCAGTACAGCGACCACGTCGAGGGCGATGGCCGCGGGCTTTACGACCAGGCCTCGGACCTTGGGCTGGAAGGCGTCGTCTCGAAGCGCGCCGATGCCATCTACATGAGCGGCCGAACCAAGAGCTGGACCAAGGTCAAGGCGCAAAAGACGGATGATTTCGTCATCGCCGGCTACACCGTTTCCGACCGGGCGGAAGGGCTTGCGGCGCTGGGCATGGCCGAGTTCGTCGACGGCGAATTGCACTATCGCGGCAAGGTCGGCACCGGCTTCGACCGCGACATGGCGACCGACCTGCTGACCCGGCTGGAGCGGCTGACCGCCGGCGCCACGCCGCCCGAAGGCGTGCCGCGCGAGATCATGCGCGAGATGCATTGGGTGAAGCCGCTGCTGTCAGCACGCGTCCGTTATTCGAACCGCACCGCCGACAATGCGATCCGCCACGGCGTCTTCCGCGGCCTGCGCGATGTCGGCGGCCTGACCACGCCGGTTGCGATCAAACGCAAGCGGCTGATCGCCGAGTCCGACCTCGCCACCATCTGGGTCACCAATCCGGAGCGGCGGCTGTTCGGCAAGACCGGGCCGACCAAGCTCGACATTGCCGTCTATTACGCGCTGGTCGGCGATTTCATGCTGCCGCACATCATCGGCCGCCCGGTGTCGCTGGTGCGCTGCCCGACGGGGCGGCCGCAGGACTGCTTCTTCCAGCGCCACGCCTTCACCGGCATGCCGCCTTCGGTGGCGGTGTTCGAGAGCATCAGTTCGGAAGGCGAGCCCAAGACCTACCTCTCGGTCGAGGACGCCAAGGGCTATCTGGCACTGGCGCAGTTCGGCGTCGTCGAGTTCCACACCTGGGGCACGCACCGCACCAAGCTCGACAAGCCCGACCAGATCGTCTTCGACCTCGACCCGGGCGAGGGGATTTCCTGGCGCGAGGTGGTCGAGGCGGCCGTCCACATCAAGGGCGGACTGGAGAGCCTCGGCCTGGTGCCGTTTGCAAAGACGTCCGGCGGCAAGGGCATCCACATCACAGTGCCGGTGACGCGCAAGCAGAACTGGAAGAAACTGCACCAGGCCTCGAGCACCATTTCCACTTTGCTCGCGGCAAGCGCGCCCGACACTTTCGTCACCGTCATGGGCAAGGAAAACCGCAAGAAGCGCATTTTCATCGACTTCCACCGCAACGCCCGCGGCCACACCTCCGCCGCTCCCTATTCGCTGCGCGCCCGCACCAACCTGCCGGCATCGACCCCGATGAGTTGGACCGATCTGGAGGCTATCGACGCGCCCGAGGATCTGAACTACGCCTCGCTGCCGGGACTGTTGGAGACCTCGGGCGATCCCTGGGCGGAGATCGACGAGGCCGCCAGGGATTTGCCGGTGGTTGAGGGAAAGTAAACCGCAGGCGTTGGCGATCCGTCACACCCCCTCTGTCCTGCCAGCGTTCGGTTTCGATCTCCATCGACGCTTCCTACAATTTGAATTATCCTCCGCGCCAACCGGCCCAAGAACACTTCGTCAGCAATTTGCATGTACCATCAAGGGTCGGTGTAGCATTTCCGGAGCGCCAACCGTCCTTCGGACGAAGCGCCGGAGCATGATCCCGAAAAGTGGGAAACCGGTTTTCGGCAAAGATCAGGCTTCCAAAAAAGTAAAACTGTCAGTGCATGGCCGCGTAGGAGTTCATCATGGCACCCAGGGCAAGTTGGAAAGGTTACCTCAAGCTCAGCCTCGTCAGCTGTCCGGTCCGGCTTTATCCGGCCACCAGCGCGAGCGAGCGCATCTCGTTCAACCAGCTGCACAAGAAGACCCACAACCGCATCAACATGAAGCCGGTCGACCCCGAACTCGGCCTGGTCGAACGCTCGGACCTGGTCCGGGGCTACGAATATGAGGACAAGCAGTACATCATCATCGATGATGCCGATCTCGACGCGGTCCGGATCGAATCCAACCACACGATGAACATCGAGGCCTTCGTCGACGAGAATGAGGTCGACGTCATCTACCAGGACTCGCCCTATTACCTTGCCCCGGACGGCGCCATGGCCGAGGAGACCTTCGCGGTGCTGCGCGAAGCGATGCGCAGATCCGGCAAGCTGGCGATCGCCCGCCTGGTCCTTTCCAGCCGCGAGCGCGTGGTGACGATCGGCCCGCGCGAAAACGGCATGTTCGTCTGCACCTTGAGGAACCCCAACGAAGTGCGCGGCACGGCTGAATATTTCGGCAACATCCCGGCCGGCACGCCGGATCCGGAAATGCTCGATCTCGCCCAGGCGCTGATCAAGCAGAAGGAAACTCATTTCGATCCGAAGAATTACGAGGATCGCTACGAAGTGGCGCTGATGGGGATGATCCGCGAGAAGCTCAAAGGCCACAAGCCGATCATCGCGGCGGCGCCCGAACGCGGCAATGTCATCAACCTTATGGATGCGCTGAAAGCGAGCCTGTCGCAGTCGGCCAAGCCGCCGGCCAAGTCGAAGAGCAAGGCCGAGGAGGCGCCGGCCAAGCCGGCCAAGAAGGCGGCCGCCGCCGGCGGCGCGCCTGAGAACCCGCTGAAAGCGAACCTGTTGAAAGCCGCCGGCAAGAGCAAGAAGTGACGGGAGGGCCGGTGATCCTCCCCGGCGCCGTGTTCGGCGCCGTCGGCCCGCTGGCCGCGTTTCCGCTCAGGCTCGCCGCGCGCGAGGTCGAGCGCCGCCATGCCGAGTTGAGGCGCGGCGTCACCCGTCGCACCACCCATGTCGTGTTCGGCCGCACGCTGCTGGCCAAGGCGGCCACGGCAAGAACGGGCGATGGCGACATCGAGCGCCGCGTGCAGGCCGAGCGCGAAGCCGGGCGCGAATTGGTCAGCGAAAACGGCTTCCTGCGCTTGCTCGGCTTGTTGAAGGCGCCTCAGGCGTCGTCGCTGTCCCGGCAATCGCTGATCGACCAGTCGCGGCTTGCCGCCAGCGATCTCGACATGCTGTCGCTGTTCGACGCCTTCGAACGTGACGGCGAACCCTATTCCTTCCGCGACCTGATCCTGGCCAGAAAATATGCCGGGTTGATCGCCAGCGGCGCGACATGGGGCGCGATCGCGCGCTCGGTGCATCGCTCCGGCCCGGTCGCCTCGCTCACCGCCAAGTCGCTCAATCTCGGTTCGCAGCATGGCCGGCCGGACGCGATCTATCTCGACGAGGGCCGCAGCGAGCTCGACGGCCAGCTTCTCTTCGACCTCGGCTCACCGGAAGACGACACGCTGGAGGAGCTGTTCGCCGAGGCGGAAGCCGCGGAAGAGGAGGGGCGGCACGACGAGGCCGCAGCGCTCTACCAGCGCTGCATGGCGATCGATCCAAAAGATGCCATCGCCGCCTTCAACCGCGCCAACTGCCTGCGCGGCGCCGGCCGCGCAGCGGAAGCCGCGCATGATTATGCCCGCGCGATAAAGCTCGATCCCGGCTTCGTCGAAGCCTGGTTCAACCTCGCCGGCTTGGTGGGCGACGAAGGCAAGGTCGCGTCGGCGCGGCGGCACCTGCAGAAGGCGATGGCGCTCGACAAGGCCTATGCCGACCCGGTGTTTAACCTGGCCCGGCTTGAGTTCGACGCCGGCAATCTGGC
>NZ_RZSR01000395.1:0-5117 GCF_004023265.1 Mesorhizobium sp. M1A.F.Ca.IN.020.06.1.1 | reverse complement strand
CCTTCAAGCGTGTCGACGACCGGAATGCCGGCCAGGAACTCCGCCTCTATGGCGTTGGTGATCACGATGTCGACGAGCCCGGTGAGTTCGGCGGGCAGCGGCCGGGCCGGCGCCGCGTTGAGCACGACGCAGCAGCCATGAGCCTTCGCCGCGCGCGCGGCAGCGATGTTGGCGATTTCCGGAACTTCGTTCTGCAGCAACAGCACCTCAGCCTGCGCGAGCACACCGGCCGCCCCCGCGACATCCTTTTCGCCGAGTATCAGATTGCTGCCGGAAACGATCACCGCGCCGTAGTCGCCATCGTAGTCGAAGATGGCCACGCTCATGCCTGATCGGGTCCCCGGTTCTACTCGCACGAAGCGGTGATCGACATTGCTGCGGCTGAGATTGGCGAGCAGCGCACGGCCGAAATCGTCGTCGCCGACGGCGCCGATCATCGCCGACCTCGCCCCCGCGCGCGCCGCCGACAGGACCTGATTGCCGCCCTTGCCGCCGCATTTCGGCTGCCAGCCGAAACCTGTCACCGTCTCGCCCTTGCGCGGGCGATCCGGTGCGTCGACCAGGATGTCGTAATGCAGGCTGCCGAACACGGCCACCAGCCCCGCTGAAGCAACGCTCATCCGCGACGATCTTTCATCTGTACTTGTCTCGCCGTTTCGACGTCACTGCCGACATGGTGCGGCCGAGATTGTGCTCCGCCGCCTGGTAGTCGCGCTGCGCCACCGCGACGAACAGCGCATCCAGGATGTTGAGCTGGGCGATACGGGCGGCCGCATTCTCGCCCATCAGCGGCGACCCCCGCGCGGTCGAGCAGAGCACGACATCCGCCTCGGCTGCCAGCGGCGAGTTGGCGTAGTTGGTTATGGCAAGCGTGCGGGCGCCGTTCTTCTTGGCGAGCTGAATGGCATCAATCACCGCGCTGCTGTTGCCGGAATGGGAAAAGCCGACGGCAATGTCTTCGGCGCCGAGGAGCGAGGCCGACATGAGCATCATGTGGGAATCGTCGTAAACCGCCGCGCGGATGCCGATCCGCAGGAACTTGTGCGAGACATCCCGGGCAATCTGAGCCGAACCGCCGACGCCATAGAAGTCGCGATGCTTGGATCGATAAATGAGGTCGGCGGCCCGGTCGAAATTGCCGATGTCAAGGATCGCCAGCGTTTCCTCCAGCGCCTGTATGGAAGTGCGGAAGACCTTTTGCACGATCTCGGCCGAACTGTCGTCGACGGAGAGTTCCCGGTGCATCTCGGCGGTCGGCGAGCGGCTGTATTCGCAGACTGCCGTCCGGAAGTCGCGATAGCCGGAGAAGCCCAGCTTCTTGGCGATCTTCACCACCATCGCCTCGGAGACGCCGGCCTCGTCAGCGATCTCCTTCAAAGGGATCGTCTCGTCGAACCCGCGGCGGCCGAACACGGTTTCCACCACCTTTGCCTCCAGCGGTGTGAGATGCGGCATCATCATGCGGATGCGCGGCCCCACGGCCCGGAGATCCGCGGACGTCATCCTGCAGCTCCGAGCAGGATTTCCTGGACGATAGCCTGCGAGGCAACCGCGTCCTGCCCGTCGAGGGCAGCCGCCAACCGATTGTCCCGCTCCAGCCGCTCGACGACCCGCAACATGCGCTTGACGGTGGCGATGTTGACCTCGCATTCGCGCACCGGGTCGAGACCGGTCATGTCCGGAAAGGTGTCGAAATAGATGGCACCGGCGTAGCCGTCCCTGCGTATCTGGCGCAGCAGCTCGATGGTCTGCAGCGTGTGCACGGCGCCGACCATCAGGCCGTCGTCGCGCTTGGCGTAGCCATCGTTGAGATGAACACCGAGCAACCTGCTGTGACGGGCGACAAGAGCGGCGGCAAAGGCCGGTTGCTCGTCGGCATAAAGAACATGCGCGAAGTCGAGGGTGACGCCGAGATTGGGCAGGCCGGCCTCGCGGATCGCCAGCAACGTGGTCGCGGCATCCGGCATCAGCGAATAAGAACGCGGCTCGTTCGGCTTATATTCGAGACTGATGGCGCAATCGGGGTCATGCGCCGCAACTTCACGAATACCGTCGATTTCGTGTTGCCAAAGTGTCGCGTAGTCGGCCTGGAAAGCGTAGTCGAAACCATCCTGCCCCAGCCACAATGTCATGAGACCGGCGCCGGCCTCTCGCGCCGCGTCGATGCCAGCCTTGGTGAGGTCGATGGCTTCACGCCGCACTGCCGGATCGGGATTGGTGAACGCGCCGAGCTTGAAGGCGGGATTGGAATAGTAGCGCATCGCGAAGCCATTGATGGAAAGCCCGAGATCACCAAGCCTCCGTGCAATTTCCCTGGGGTTTTCACCGATATGGTCGGGAAAGTTGAGGTCGAGATCGGTGAGCCCCTCGACCTTAGCCGCCCGCGCCGCCATCTGCAGCACCGAGGGCTTCCCGGTAAGCCCGGCCCACTCCGCCTCAGGCCGCGAGGCGAAGGAATTGAGACGGGTGGCAAAACGATGGGATGTCATTTGGGATCCTTGGGATGCCTGAGACTTCACATGAAAAAATTATTTTGTAAAGTTCTCTGGTGAGCTGTACAGGCTGGTTGCCCTGGTTGGCATGCGCTGATTGTTCTGGCATTACCGGGTTCGAGAACCATTCCGACGGGCAGCAATGACCTCGAAACGCAACGTCCTTTTCATCATGTGCGACCAGCTGCGGTTCGATTATCTGAGCTGCGCCGGGCAGAAGAGTCTGACGACGCCGAACATCGACCGGCTCGCCAGCCGCGGCGTGCGTTTCACCAATGCCTATGTGCAATCGACGGTCTGCGGCCCCTCGCGCATGAGCGCTTATACCGGCCGCTACGTCCGCTCGCACGGCTCGACGCATAATGGCGTGCCGCTCAGAGTCGGCGAGCCGACGCTGGGCGACCATCTGCGCGAGGTCGGCGTGCGTTGTGCGCTCATCGGCAAGACACATATGAAGGCCGACGAGGAAGGGATGGAGCGCCTCGGCATCGCCAAGGATTCCGTCATCGGCGTGCGTGTCGCGGAATGCGGCTTCGAGCCGTTCGAGCGCGATGACGGCCTGCACCCCTCGACCAGCTACGACCCCGATCCGGCCTACGACTCCTATCTGCGCCAGCACGGCTTCGAGGCCGAAAATCCTTGGGAGCATTGGGCGAATTCCGGCGAAGGCGAGAATGGCGAGAATTTCAACGGCTGGCTGCTCGTCCATGCCGACAAGGCGGCGCGCATTCCGGAGGAGCATTCCGAGACGCCTTACATGACGCGCCGCGCCATGCGCTTCATTGAGGACGCCGAGGCCAAGGGCGAAGTCTGGTGCGCGCATCTTTCCTACATCAAGCCGCACTGGCCCTATATCGTGCCCGCGCCCTACCACGCCATGTACGGCAAGGCGGAGATCCAGCCGCCCGTTCGCAGCGAAGCCGAGCGCGTCTCGCCAAACCCGATCTTCGAGGCCTTCCAGCAGGAGCGGTACTCGAAGAACTTCTCGCGCGATGAGGTCCGCGAAACGGTCGTTCCCTGCTACATGGGCCTGATCAAGCAGATCGACGATCAGCTCGGCCATTTGTTCGACTTCATGGAGAAGCGCGGCCTATTCAAGAACACGCTTGTCGTCTTCACTTCTGACCACGGCGACTATCTCGGCGACCATTGGCTCGGCGAGAAATACCTGTTCCACGACGTCGCGGTGAGGTGCCGATGATCGTCTACGATCCTCGTCCGGAAGCCGACGTCACAAGAGGAACCACGTCGGACGCGCTGGTCGAGATGATCGATCTCGCGCCCACCTTTCTCGATTATTTCGGCGGCAGGCCCAAGCCGCATGTCCTCGAAGGCCGCTCGCTGCTGTCGCTGACTTCGGGTGAGCGGAAGAGCCTGCGCAACTATGGCATCAGCGAATATGACTACAGCGGCGGTGCGGCGCGGCTGAGGCTCGCCATGCCGGTGTCGGGCTGCAAGCTCTACATGATCACCGACGGCCGCTTCAAACTCGTCCATGGCGAAAGTGTCGAGCCGATGTTCTTCGATCTCCACAACGACCCGGGCGAATTGCGCGACCTCGGCCGCGAGCCGTCGGCCGCCGGCGATATCGAGCGGCTGCGCAAAATGCTGATGCGCTGGCTGGCGCTGCCCAACAATCGCATTACCGTCCCCGACGAGTGGCTGACGGAGATCGACGACAAGGTCGGCCATTTCGACCCGATCATCGGCTCCGGCGTGCTCATCGGCTATTGGGACGAGGCCGAACTCACCGAACAGCTGGAGGCGCGTCGCCGCTGGCTGACGCGCCGGGGCAACTAGCTTTCGTTACCCGAGTGTCAGCCCCGCCTTCTTCGCTTCCTCGCGCAGGAAGGGCAGCCCAACCTCAATGACGTCGCGCGGGTCTTCCGCTACCGGGCGCCATACCGCGAGCCCGCCGGCGATGTCGACGTCGACATGGTTCATGCTTTCGAGCGTGATCGGGCCCTCATAGCCGATGTCGGCGATCGCCTTCATGCAGGCTGCCCAGTTCAGCATGCCGCGCCCCGGCACGCCGCGATTGGCCTCCGACACATGCACATAGCCGAGGAAGGGCGCCGCCGCCTCGAAGCCGGCCGCGAAGCTCTCTTCCTCGATATGCATGTGGTAGGTGTCGAGATGGATGAAGATGTTGTCGGCGCCGATGCGCTCGATGATGCGCGCCGCGTCGATGCCGCGGTTGATCAGATGCGTCTCGTAGCGGTTGCAGGGTTCGATGCCAAGCTTCAGGCTGCGGGCCTTCGCCGACTTTGCCGCCCTTTCGAGGAAGCGGCACATGCCGTCGATCTCCCGCTGCGTCGGCGCCCGGCCGGTGGTCTTGCCGATCGTTCCATAGGTGACGCCGCCGAGCGCCTCGGCGCCCACCTCGTTGCAGACGTTGAAGGCCGGCTGCAGGAAGTCGAGCGCCTCTTCCGGCCGCTCCACCACGTCGAGCGCGTGCGGCAAGCCGAGCGAGGGAATGAGCTGCACGCCATAATGGTTTGCAAAACCGCGCGTGCGCTTGGTGTCGATCTCCTCGGGTCTGAGCAGCGGGATTTCCATGAGGCCGATGCCGAGCTCCTTCAGCCGGTCCATCTGCGGCTCGATGCGGGCCAGATCCCAGACCTG
>NZ_RZSR01000394.1:0-5119 GCF_004023265.1 Mesorhizobium sp. M1A.F.Ca.IN.020.06.1.1 | reverse complement strand
CTTCCTTGGAGCGCATCGAGCGCGTCTCGCCCTTGTTGGGGTCGAATAGGCGCGTCTCCTGCTCGATCGAGCCGCCGTCTTCGAGGATGGCGATCTGACGGCGCGCTTCGGACTCGATGGCCTGGCCGATGAAGCGGATCGAGTTGACGTTCTTGATCTCGCAGCGCGTGCCGAACGCGCCACCCGGGCGGCGCACCGAGACATTGACGTCGGCGCGCAGCGAACCCTCGTCCATGTTGCCGTCGCAGGTACCGAGATAGCGCATTATGGTGCGCAGCTTGCTGACATAGGCCTTGGCCTCGTCGGCAGAGCGCATGTCCGGCTTGGAGACGATTTCCATCAGCGCAACGCCGGACCGGTTGAGGTCGACATAGGACATTGTCGGATGCTGGTCGTGCATAGACTTGCCGGCATCCTGCTCCAGATGCAGGCGCTCGATGCCGACCTCGATGTCCTCGAACTCGCCCTGCCGGTCCGGTCCGACCGAGACGATCACCTTGCCTTCGCCGACGATCGGCTGCTTGTACTGCGAGATCTGATAGCCCTGCGGCAGGTCCGGGTAGAAATAGTTCTTCCGATCGAAGACCGACTTGTGGTTGATCGCGGCCTTCAAGCCCAGCCCAGTGCGGATCGCCTGCTTGACGCATTCCTCGTTGATCACCGGCAGCATGCCGGGCATCGCCGCGTCGACCAGGCTGACATTGGCGTTGGGCGCCGCGCCGAAAGAGGTCGAGGCGCCGGAGAACAGCTTTGCCTCGGACGTCACTTGCGCATGCACTTCGAGCCCGATGATGATTTCCCAGTCGCCGGTGGCGCCGGAGATCAGGCGTTTCGGGTCGGGCGTGCGGGTATCGATGATGCTCATGGAGGCCTATGGGTCGCATTTGTGGCTGGCGCGATTTTGCTTATCGCGTTGCGAAAATCGCATCACTCGCTAGTGCAAACCGTTCCTTGAGACAAGTCCAAAGCCGCGCGCAGGCCTCCAGGCAGCTTGCGCTTGTAAGCCCACGGGCTGTGCTGGCGGCACCTTCCCGCCTGTATCAGGCGGTGGCGATGTAGGCCCGGATCTCCTCGGCCTCGCGCTCGACATCCTCGATCCGGCGCTTGACCACATCGCCGATCGACACGATGCCGTCGAGCATCCCGTCCTTCTCCACCGGCAGGTGGCGGAAGCGACCCTTCGTCATGATCTCCATGACCTCGTTGACCGTGTGGTTCTCGTTGCAGATCTTGACCTTCGGCGTCATGGCCGATCGGACCGGAATATCGAGCGCGGCCGCGCCCTCCCTGGCCAGCACTCGCACGATGTCACGTTCGGAAAGGATGCCGACGATCTTGCGGTCGCCATTGGTGATGACCAGCGCGCCGATCCTATGCTCGGTCAGGATGCGAATAGCTTCGCTCAGCTTTTCATTAGGCCCGAGTGTGAACACGTCATGGCCTTTTTGCTCAAGAATTGCCTTCACAGTCATGGCGTCCTCCTGTGCCTTGCCCGCCGGCTCCTGCCCTGACCGGCATTCACGTTCCGGTGAACATGGTGCGCCGTGATTGGTTGCATTTCAAGTGCGCCGCAGCGCTACTCGGACGGCTGGGGCCGATCGAAAAAACGCACGCCGAAAAAGCCTCCGACAAAGCCGCCGATATGGGCTTCCCAGGCGATCTGTCCTTCGATCCCCGGCGCAAAGCCGAGAAGGCCGGTGGCGAGGTTGATCACCATCCAGACGCCGAGGAAGGTCATGACGCCGCGCGAACGCAGCACGATTGCGATCGGCAACGGCTCGCCGGCGAAGGCCGCCTGGCCTGACGAGCGATCGATCCGGAACCCGTAGCGCGCCGCAGCTCCCATCATGCCCGAGATCGCGCCCGACGCGCCGACCAGCGGCATCTCGCCATAAGGATGCATCGCCCAGAACAGCGCTACCGAAGCCAGCCCGGTCACGGCGTAGAACACCGCAAACCGGGCCGCGCCGAAACGATTGGCGAGCGGTGAGCCGAAAGCGGCAAGCCACACCATGTTGACGGCAATGTGAGCGAGGCCCCCATGCATGAAGGCATAGGTGAAGGGGCGCGTGAACAGGAACCAGTCGAAGCCGTATTGACCGGTGTAGAGCACCGGAATGAAGGCTCCGTCGTAGAGCAGCGTCATTTGCTGGTCGTCGTTCAGCACATATCGCTCCAGCAGGAAGACGATCGCGCAGATCCCCATCACCGCCAGCACAACCGGCGGCAAGTTGAACACCGGCTCGCGGCGCGGCTCCGGCGCTTCGTCGTCTGGTTGCATTTCGGTTTCGGTCGGTGTTACCGGCTCGCTCATGGCCTCTTCGCAGATGGCTGGAGACTCGATTTCGGCCGAGCATGTAGTTCACGCCTGATCGAATCACAAATCGCGAATCGCTCAAGCTGAATCGGATAGGGCCTGGATCGGCGACGCGAATCAAAAGAAAGCCGTCCAGGTTTCCCTGAACGGCCGGTCGAGTCCCCTGCTCCCCGAAAACTGACTGAAGCGCTGCCGATCGCTGCTGAAACGACCGTTGTGGAGTGGTTTTTGATGTGCCACAGGCCCCGTCGGCGCGCAACGTAAACCACTTGTTAACCTTAACGGCCCCGAGACGTGAACAAACGTTAACGATGCTGGCACGCATCCTGCTCCGCACCGCATGAAGGTCATCGGAGGGCGCCCTGTCTGTTCGCCGATGGGACAACAAGAAAGACAGATTGCCGGAGCGGAATGGAAATGAATCAGAACGGATCAATCGCGCTGTTCCAATATTGGAACCGGCTGCGTGATGGCCGCCCGGCTCCGAAACGCTCGGAAGTGGAGCCGGCGGACATCAAGACGCTCCTGGCCGATACATTCATCCTGGAGCGCGACACACGCGCCGAAGCCGTGTTCCGGCTGGCCGGCACCAGGCTCTGCGCCTATTACGGCCGCGAGCTCAAAGGGTTTTCCTTCCCCTCGCTCTGGCGCGAGAAGGACCAGCGGCTTATGTCGCGTCTCATCCACGGCGTCTTCGACCAGAAATCGGTGCTGCTTCTGACCTATGAAGGATTCAGCCGAAACGGTCGTTCCAGCAAGTTCGAGCTGCTGGCGCTGCCGCTCGATGGCGGCGTCGAGAGCCCTCGCTGCCTCGGCATCGTCAGCGCCGCGGATCGGCCGTTCTGGCTTGGTGCCGACCCGCTGGCGGACGCCCTGATCGACGCGATTCGGGTCATCGATCCCGACAAGGACCCGATGTTCCTGAAGAACCGGCCGGCGATCGATGTTCCGTCGCTCGTGCCGACGGAGTTCGACGCGCCCGAGACCATTTCGGCGCTCGGCCGCGTACGCCGGATACGGCATCTCGTCGTCTTCGACGGCGGGCGCAACGAGTAGAGCGGATCGCGAGATTTTGCCCCGATCTGGTCCAGGCCTTTGCCTTGCGTGGGCGTCCGCCCCCAACCCATTTGGGCCGGCTTTTTCCCGTTTGTTAACCTGCTTTGCTGTAGCTTTTTCCGGTGAAATTCCTCGCACGTCGCGCGGAATGCCAACGGGGTGTAGGCAGTCATGAGGTCAGCGGCGGAATTTGCGCCGTCCCGTGTGGAGCGGCGCAATTTTCAGCGTGTCCGGGTGAAAATCTACGGACGCTTCATGCTGGAGGACCGCACGGAACACGCGTGCCAGGTGATAGACATGTCGCCAGGCAATGTCGCCTTGCGCACCGATCGCGTCGGCATGCCGGGGGAAAAGGTCATTGCCTATATCGATCACATCGGTCGCATCGAAGGCATCGTGACGCGCACCTCGCAGGACGGTTTCGCGATGACCGTCATCGCTTCGGACCGCAAGAAGGACAAGCTCGCCGCGCAGCTCACCTGGCTTGCGAACAAGCATGAGCTCGACCTGCCGGAAGACCGCCGCCACGAGCGCGTCGCGCCGCGCAATCCGATGAGCGTGCTGCAGCTCACCGACGGGCGACAGTATCAGTGCCGCATCATCGACCTGTCGCTCTCGGGCGCGGCGATCGAGATCGACGTCAAACCAGCAATCGGCGTGCAGGTCATGCTGGGAACGATGCGCGGCCAGGTCGTGCGTCACTTCGAGGACGGCGTCGCCATTGAGTTTGCCGTCATCCAGCGGCCGGAAACCTTGGATTCGGAATTCAACGCGCCGCGGTCCTGACCGCTTAGAATGCGGACATGCATCCAACCGGCCTCCAGCGGCCGGTTTTTTGTTGGCCGGATCAGGGCCTTCTAGCAGCCGGGCGGCATGTCGAGACGCCACGTGATCCGGGTGCGGCGGCCGGTTTAGATTCTCAACAATCCGCAGTCGAGATAGTTCAAATTTTATATTTAATCTACGGGCGTTTTACTCAATCTCTACTTCCGGTTTTTGCGTCAAATAAATCCCAACGTGGCACAGTCTCTCTCAAACGGGGAGAACTACCATAATGAAAATGACGAGGGGCAAGCTGTTGCTCTTGGCAATGGCGATGCAGCTTTCCGCCTGGGGCACGGCAAGCGCGGGACCGCTGTTCATGCATACGGGTGGCCGCACCACCCAGCCCGTCGGCCATTATGAACTCTGCCAGCGTATCCCCATCGAATGCAATGAGAGGACGCCGAATGGGTCTCCTGTCGAGCTGACCCGCAAGCTGTGGGCGACGATGATCAAGGTCAACAATTCGGTCAATACCCGCGTCAAGCCACGTACCGATATGGAGATCTACGGGGTCGAGGAATACTGGGCCTATCCCGACAACGGTTTCGGCGACTGCGAGGACTACGCGTTGGAGAAGCGCCGCGAATTAATGGCCGCCGGTGTCCCCGCCGGCGACCTTTTGATGACGGTCGTGCGCCAGCCGAACGGCGACGGCCACGCGGTGCTGACGGTGCGCACCAGCCTCGGCGAGTTCATCCTCGACAATCTCGAGCCGAAAGTGCTCGCCTGGAACGACACGGTCTACACCTACCTCAAACGTCAATCGACAGAGAATTCAGGCGTTTGGGTTTCGATCAACGACGGCCGCGAGGACGCGGTCGCCAGCGTCCGCTAGGATCCCAATGCATGCTGCCCCAAGATGCGCAGGGCTTTTGGGGCAACGGCACACACGAAGAGATTAAGCACGCCGCATTCATACGG
>NZ_RZSR01000393.1:0-5130 GCF_004023265.1 Mesorhizobium sp. M1A.F.Ca.IN.020.06.1.1 | reverse complement strand
CTTGCGGAACGCTTCCAGCCGCGCCGTCAGCCGCTGGCCGCGCATGACGAAATCGCGCAGCGCGACATCCGTGCCTTCGGCCACGCTCAACGCGCATTCGTGGATGTCGCCGCCGGCCGAGAAGGCGCGCTCCCCTGCCCCGGTGAGGATCATGGCACGCACGGCATCGTCGGTCTCTATCCTGTCGAGGATCGCCAGCAGGCGGTCGATAAGGTCGTAATTCAGGGCATTGAGCTTTTCGGGGCGGTTGAGCGTCAGCACCGCGACGCGGTCGCGGATTTCGCAAAGCACGGGCTCGGTCATAGTGTTCTCCTTAGCCGTTCGTTTTCTCCGCAATTCCGAACGGAAACCGCTGCGCAGTTTCCTGGAATTGCTCTGTGGAACGGCTGCAAGGGATCAGCTTCCGGCTTGTTTGTATATTCACTAGTCGGTATACTTCATGGATGATCGAGAAGCCCAATCCAACCAGGAAACGCCTCGTCGACGCGGCGGCAAAACTCTTCTATGCCGAAGGCATCGGCCGCGTCAGCGTCGATGCCGTGGCGGAAAAGGCGGGGCTGACCAAGCGCACGCTCTACTACCACTTCAAGAGCAAGGACGAGCTGATCACGGCCTATCTCGACAGCCGCGACCAGCCGAACCTCAAGCAGATGGCCGGCTGGTTCGAGGCGGCGGAAGGCGGCGCGGACAAGAAGGTCGCGGCGATCTTCACCCATCTGGCGCGCGTGGCGCGGCACGTCAAATGGAAGGGCTGCGGCTTCCTGCGCACGGCCGCCGAACTCGCCGCGATGCCCGGCCATCCGGCGGTCAAGGCCGGCTCGCGCCATAAGAGCAATTTCGAGAAATGGCTGGCGGGCGAGCTTTCAAACCATGGCGTGCGCGAGCCGAAGATGCTGGCGCGCGAGATCGTGCTTCTGATGGACGGCGCCTTTTCCAGCATGCTGATCCACCACAATCCCGACTACATCACGGCCGCCGGCCACGCCGCCGCGACGCTGGTGCGGGCGCGGATGGCAGCGGCGTAGACCTCGCCCGGCGTCCTGACCCCGTGGACCGCGACGGGCAATTCCGGCGGCCTCAGCCGCGCGCTGCCCCCTCCTCTGCCAGCAGCCAGTCGATCATGGTGGCGGCGGGCGCGGGCGGACGGTCCGGTGCGAGAATCGAGAGAGCGCGGCCGGTCGGCACGCGCAACTCGGGAAATGGCGCCACCAGCGAGCCGGCGGCGAGAGCGCGCGACACCAGCGCCTCATGCCCCATCAAAACGCCGGCGCCGTCGACGGCGGCCTGCACAGCCATGCTGTAGAGCGAGAATTCGGAACCTGTTTCGATCGACGGGCCTTTCACGCCGGCGACTTCGAACCAAAGGCTCCAATCCTCCGTCCAGGTGGTGTCCCAGAGCAGGAGCTGCGAGGAAAGATCGGCCGGCGTCTTCAATTGCCTGGCCAGCGCCGGCGCGCAGACAGGAAAGATCACATCGTCGCAGAGCTTGAAGGATCGGCCGGCGCCCGATCTGGTGAGGAAAATGGCGAGGTCGAAAGGCTCGCGCCGGAAGTCCGGCGGCTCTTCCAGCGCATGGATGGAGGGGCGCAGCGCCGGATGCGCCGCGCGCAAGGCCGGCAGTCGCGGCGCCAGCCAGAGCTGCGCGATCGAAGGCAATGCCGCGACGCTCACCTGCGGCCGGGGCGCCGAGATGCGCAATTCCTGCACGGCGAGCCCCAAGGCGTCGAAGGCGGTGGAAAACGAGGGCAGCGCCGAACGCCCAGCATCGGTGAGGTGCAGGCCTTGCGCGTGACGCACGAATAGCGGAGAGCCTAGCCAAGCCTCCAGCGCCTTCACCTGATGCGAGACGGCGGCGGGGGTCACGCCGAGTTCGTCCGCCGCCTTGGCAAAGCTTTCATGGCGTGCCGCCGCCTCGAAGGCCCTGAGGGCGTTGAGCGGCGGCAGGCGCGGTCGCGGCGGATTGACGGCCATCTGCAGCTTTCCCAATGCCGCGCCGCCTGCCATGACGGCGCGGCAATGCTTCGAGCGAAAGAACGGCGACCGCCTGCGCTCGCCTCCAGGACCTCAAGTCTATTTGAGGGCCACCGGAACGAGCTTGCCGTCGACCTTCCGCCACTCAAATACGACGAAGCCCGGCTGCTTGATATCCCCTTTGTCGTCATAGGAGATGGTGCCAAGCACGGTCGGGATGGCCGCTCCCGAATGGAGATAGTCGGACGCCGCCTTCGGGTCGTCGACCTTGGCCTTGGCGATCGCCTCGGCGAGGATCTGGGTGGCGGCATAGGCATAGAGCGTGACGGCTTCAGTGGGCACGTTCTTCGCCTTCAGGTCGGCGACCGCGTCTTTGGCTTCGGGAAAGCTCGCCGGATCGGGGAAGGACGTCATCAGCGTGCCGGCCGCGCCATCGCCGCCGATGGCGCCGAACTCGCTGTTGGATATGCCGTCGCCGCCCATCAGGACCGTCTTGACGCCCTGGTCGTGCATCTGGCGCACGATCAGGCCGGCCTCTGTGTGCTGGCCGCCGTAATAGACGAGGTCGGCGCCCGACTTCTTGATCTTCGCGACAAGCGCGCTGTAGTCCTTCTCGCTCGGGTTGATCTCCTCGCGCAGCACCTCCTTGCCGCCGCCGGAATTATAGGCCTTGGCCATCTCGTCGGCGAGGCCCTTGCCGGCCGTCGACTTGTCGTCGACGATCGCGACCTTCTTGCCGGCAAAACGCTCGAGCACGAATTTCGCGGCGATGATGCCCTGCTGGTCGTCGCGGCCGCAGGCCCGGAACGCGTCCCATAGGCCTCGCTCAGTCACCATCGGGTTGGTGGCCGTGGGCGTGACGAAAAGCACGCCGTTTTCTGCATAAATCTCCGAGGCCGGAATGGTGACACCGGAATTGTAGTGGCCGACGACATAGTGCACGCCGTCGGCGACGAACTTGTTGGCGACCGACACGCCCTGCTTGGGGTCGGAGACATCGTCGCCGACCGAGACGCTGAGCTTCTGACCGAGCACGCCGCCATTGGCGTTTATGCGCTGGATCGCCGTCTCGACGCCGACGCGGTACTGCTCGCCATAGGCGGCGTTCGGCCCCGACATCGGGCCGGCGACGCCGAGCACGATATGCGCCCTGGCGACGCCGGCGGCGGCGGCCATCAGGGCAGCAGTCATCAATCGCAGAATCATGCGATGGTCATTCCCCTTTGTTGAAGAAGGCGGGCTTCTCGCCCGCGGCCCTTGCTTTTGACGAAGCGGGCTCCCTGCCCGCGGGTTCAGGCGCTCAGCTGACGAAATGCAGCTTCGTGAACCGGCGCCGGAATGCACTCACATCCGCCGCGACATCCTCCACGGCATCGTTGCCACGCAGTCCCCTGGCGATGAGGGCGGCAAGCTCGGGCATGTCCTTCTCCGTCATGCCCCAGCGCACGATCTCGGGCGTGCCGAAGCGCAGGCCGTTCATGTCGCCATCGACCGCCGTGACCGGCAGGCCGATGCCGCAGGTGAGGATGTTTGCACGCCTCAGCCGCTTCGCCGCCGCCTGGCCGCCGCCGAACTCCGCCGCCTCGATGGCGAACTGATGCGAGGCGGTGTGCCCCTTGGCGGTCGAGAACACCGGCAGGCCGCGCTCAGCCAGCGCGCTTGCCAGCGCCTTCGCGGTGCCGGCCATGGCGGCGGCATAGGCGCGGCCATGTCCCTTCCAGTCGAGCATGGTGATGGCCAGGGCGGCGGCCTTGGCGGCATCGAAATTGGCGGTCATGCCGGGAAAGGCTATGCGGTCGAGCTTTTCGGCGATCTCGGCGTCGTTGGTGACGATCAGGCCCGAAGGCGGGCCGCCGAGGCTCTTATAGGTGCTCATCGTCATCAGATGGGCGCCCTCCTCCAGCGGCTGCTGCCAGGCCTGTCCGGCGATCATGCCGCAGAGATGCGCGGCATCGAACAGCACCAGCGCACCGACCTCGTCGGCGATCGCCCTGATTTCCTGGATGGGATGCGGCAGCAGATTGAGGCTGCTGCCGATGGTGATCATCTTCGGCCTGATCTTAAGGGCAAGCGCGCGCAGCCTCTCGATATCGACCGTGTAGCCGCCGGCATCGACGGGCGCGGCATGAATCTCCAGCCCGTACAGGCCGGCGCAGCCCGCCATATGGTGCGTGACATGGCCGCCGATGGCCGGCGGCGGCGCGATGATGGCGTCACCCGGCCGCGCCGCGACCATGAAAGCATAGAGGTTGGCGATGGCGCCGGAAGGGACGCGGATTTCGGCGTATTTCGCGCCGAAGACTTGCGCCGCCAGCTCGGCGGCGATGACCTCGATGCGTTCGACGCCCTCCAGCCCCATCTCGTATTTGTCGCCGGGATAGCCGAGCGACGGACGCGAGCCGAGCCGGGCGGCAAGCGCGGCCTCCGCCTTCGGGTTCATCACATTGGTCGCCGGATTGAGATTGATGCAGTCGGCCTCGTGGATTCGCCGGTTGAGCGCGATGCCGCCCTCTATCGCGGCGAGCACGGCGTCGTTCCCCTGCCCGCTTGTGGCCGTCGCCAGCGCCTGGATAAAATCCTCGCAGTGCGTGGGAACCCAGGGCCTGCGGGCAAGAGCGGTCATCGAAGCCTCCCTGTTGCCGGATGCGATGTCCGGCTCGTCAGGGCATGGTGGAGGCTTGGCCGGCCGAGCGCAAACGAGTAGTTCTAGCGGCTAGGCTTAGAAAATTTAGGGGTAGGAATTAGGGCAATGCGCCTGACTTAGGTGGTGCAATGCAGGAAGCGGATGGTCATTATAAGGAGAGTCTTTATAACGGTCGATCTGATCATGACCACCAAGGGGAGACGATGCGCTACATACGTCCGCAATCAATAGAAGAGGCCGCCGGCCTGTTGGCCAGCGCGGCCGGCCCGGCCGCGATCCTTGCCGGAGGCAGCGACCTTCTGGTGAGGATGAAGGGCGGCTTCATCGAGCCCGAGCTGATCGTCGACATCAAGGCGATCGCGGGCCTTAGCGAAATCAAGGAAACGGCAGAAGGCTTCAGCATCGGCGCCGCGGTGCCCTGCGCGGTGCTCGGCGAGAACGCGGCGCTGAAGAAGGCCTGGCCGGGCGTCGTCGAGGCGGCCAAGCTGATCGGCTCGAAGCAGGTGCAGGGACGC
>NZ_RZSR01000392.1:0-5133 GCF_004023265.1 Mesorhizobium sp. M1A.F.Ca.IN.020.06.1.1 | reverse complement strand
GCAAAGGCCATGGTGCGCTGGTTCGAGTCGCGCAGCCACTCGGCATGGTCACCCTTGCCATGGCGCGGGAAGGCATAGGTCGGGCCCCAAGAACGCTCGCCCATCGGCGGATACTTCATCGCTGCGGCGAACTGCCTGGCGTCGTCTACGGAATTGACCATCGGCGCGATCACCGCCTCGGCGCCGAAATCGAGCGCCCGGCTCGCCATGTCGAAGCGCCCGACCGGGATGCGCACCAGCGCCGGCTTGTTGGCGGCAAGCACCGGCACCAGGCCGCGCAGAACGCTGTCCTCGTGGTGGCCGCCATGCTGCATGTCGAGGGTAACGGCATCAAAGCCCTGCTTGGCGATGATCTCTACCGTCAGCGCGTCCGGCACGCCGGACCAGGCGGTGAACAGCGTTTCGTCGGCGGCCAGGCGGGACTTGAGCGACATCGGAACTTCCTTGGTAACGATCCGCAGTCTCAGCCGGAAACGGCGGCAAGGCAAAGAAAACCGCCCGGCTGAGCCGGGCGGTCGATTGGTCCAACGATTTTTACGTGTTCTTGACCTGCTCGATCGCCTGCGCCATCAGCTCGTCCATGGTGCGGCGGATCTGATGGTCCGACTGGTTGACGCCCGCGGCGTCGAAGTCCTCGCGGATTTTGCGGAAGACGTCATGGTCGCCGGCCTCCCCGATGTCGGAGACGACTACCGCTTTGGCATAGGCCTCGGCATCGGCTCCGCTCTTGCCCAGCTTTTCGGCGGCCCACAGGCCGAGCGCTCTGTTGCGGCGCGCCGAGGCCTTGAAGCGGAGCTCCTCGTCGAAGACGAATTTGCGCTCGAAGCCCTCTTCGCGGTCTTTCATGCTGCTCATGCGTCCCTCCGATCAAATCGATTCGCTTGGCTATGAATATGTGTGCTTACCCAGCACAAACCAAAAGGTCGCGGGCCGGTCAATATGCAACGTCCCATGCTGCGCTGCGGCATTTCGGTTCCGAAAGCGGTTGATCGGCTGGATTTGCCGATTGAGCAAACATTACGATTGCTATAGACACCGGCATTGAACGCACCCGTCGCCACAACTAATTTAGGCAGACGGACAGGAACTGGTCGCTTGCCGCCTGCCCGCCAATCCAGAGAAAAAATCAGATGAAAAATCGCCGCCGCATTTACGAAGGCAAGGCCAAGATCCTCTATGAAGGACCTGAGCCCGGGACGCTGATCCAGTTCTTCAAGGATGACGCCACCGCCTTCAACAAGAAGAAACATGAGGTGGTCGACGGCAAGGGCGTGCTCAACAACCGCATCTCCGAGCACATTTTCAATCACCTCAATCGTATGGGCATCCCGACCCATTTCATCCGCCGGCTGAACATGCGCGAGCAGCTGATCAAGGAAGTCGAGATCATTCCGCTTGAGGTGGTGGTGCGCAACGTCGCCGCCGGCTCGCTCGCAAAGCGCCTGGGCATCGAGGAAGGCACGGTTCTGCCGCGCTCGATCATCGAATTCTACTACAAGGCCGATGCGCTGGACGACCCGATGGTGTCGGAAGAGCACATCACCGCCTTCGGCTGGGCCAGCCCGCAGGAGATCGACGACATCATGGCGCTGGCTATCCGCGTCAATGACTTCCTCTCCGGCCTGTTCCTGGGCGTCGGCATCCAGCTTGTCGACTTCAAGATCGAGTGCGGCCGCCTGTTCGAGGGCGACATGATGCGCATCGTTGTCGCCGACGAGATCTCGCCGGATTCCTGCCGGCTGTGGGACGTCGCCACTCAGGACAAGCTCGACAAGGACCGCTTTCGCCGCGACATGGGCGGCCTGGTCGAGGCCTACCAGGAAGTGGCCCGCCGCCTCGGCATCATGAACGAGAACGAGCCGCCGCGCCCGACAGGCCCGGTGCTCGTTGCCTCTTCCGAGCCCTCGAAGAGCACGAAGCACTGACAGCCAGCGCGGGCCTGCCGGAAACGGCGCGCCCGCCCTCCGCACTACCGATCACTCAGGAGTATCGATGAAAGCCCGCGTCACCGTCACCCTCAAGAACGGAGTTCTCGACCCGCAGGGCAAGGCGATCGAGCACGCGCTCTCAGGGCTGGGCTTCGACGGCGTCGGCCAGGTGCGGCAGGGCAAGGTCTTCGACATCGAGCTCACCGGAACCGACAGGGCCAAGGCCGAAGCCGACCTCAAGGCCATGTGCGACAAGCTTCTGGCGAACACGGTGATTGAGAATTATAGTGTGGCTATTACCTGAGGTTGCAGCGCAGAGGTTATGCCTGAAGCCACCAGCGATTTGATGTACAGGCTCCTGAAGCGCGTGCATAACCAGCGAACTCGCCGAAAACCAGAGGCCCTACGACCCAAATGAAATCAGCCGTCGTCCTCCTGCCTGGGCTCAACCGTGACCGCGACATGATCGCGGCTCTGACCAAGATTTCCGGTCAGGCGCCGGCGACCGTCTGGCAGACCGACACCGAAATCCCGGACGTCGACCTGATCGCCATTCCCGGCGGCTTTTCCTTCGGCGACTATCTGCGCTGCGGGGCGATCGCCGCGCGCATGCCGGTGATGCGGGCAGTGGCCGAAAAGGCGGCCAAGGGCGTGATGGTGATCGGCGTCTGCAACGGCTTCCAGATCCTGGTCGAGGCGGGGCTGCTCCCCGGCGCCCTGATGCGCAACGCCTCGCTGAAATTCGTCTGCCGGCACGTGAAGCTCGAGATCGCCAACGCCAACACGATGTTCACCCGCGGCTATCAGCCGGGCCAGATCATTCGCTCACCGGTCGCGCATCACGACGGCAACTATTTCGCCGACGCCGAAACGCTGGCGCGCCTCGAAGGCGAAGGCCAGGTGGTGTTCCGCTATGCCGAAGGCACCAATCCCAACGGCTCGATCAACGACATCGCCGGCATCGTCAGCGAGAAGGGCAATGTGCTCGGTCTGATGCCGCACCCGGAGAACCTGATCGAGGCGGCACACGGCGGCAGCGACGGCCGGGCGCTGTTCGAAGGCGCGCTTGGCATCGCCGCTTGATCCTTTCAGACGATTCCTTCAGACCATTCTTTCAGACCAACGGGGCGGCCTGACCATGAGACTGACGATTGCTCGCCTTGCTCTCCTGGCCGCCGCCGGATTTGCGCTCGCCTCTTGCCAGTCCGGCTCGAAGACCACGCCGCCCCCCTCTGGCAAGAGCGCTTCCCTGCTTGCCATGGAGCAGGTCGCCATCGCCGCTCACAAGTGCTGGATCGCCAGCAAGGACCCGGCCTTCAAGCCCTATCAGATGGCCAACGAGCTCAACTCCTACAGCGGCACGCCGCGCTTCCTGCTGGTGCCTGCCAACCACTATGGCGGCAAGCCGCTGCTGGTCGTGCAAGCACAAGGCAATTCCCGCAAAGTGGACGTGTTCGGGCCGTTGATGGCCGAACCGCTGGGCGCGCGCATAGGCTCCGACATCGCGCGCTGGCAGGCCGGCAATTCAGCCTGCGCCGCTGCAGCGTGACTCGGCCGTAGCCCACTTCCTGCAAATGCAGGATTGACGGTCGGTTTTCGCGCTCGTCAATCAACATACCATCGAAGCTCTGTTCGCGGTCGATGTATGCCCAAACCGCGCAGCGATTTGACATGCATCGCAACAATCAAGGGCGTCGCGACGCGCTTAGTCCCAGAACGGCCTGATACCTTCGCGATGGGCGTCGCAGCGCGAAATGCCGATGTCCTTGAGCTGCTCGTCGGTCATCTCCAAGAGCGCAAGGCGGCCGCGACGGCGTTCCAGCATTCGCTCGATTTGCCTGGCGATGGCACGAAGCACGAATACGACCCGGTCAACGAACCCGCGGCGCCCCGACGGGCGGCCGTGCAACTCGGCGCTGTCATAACGGAATGTATCAATTGTATTCATCTTGCGATCAACCAATTCTATCAATTGTACTCTAGTTACCCGCGTTCTCATATCGATTGACTCGTCTCGCGATGCAATATAAAAAATTGCCACCATGACAAATTGGCTCTCAGACCTCGCTTCCGGTTCCGGCCCTCTCTATCAGCGCCTTGCTGACAGCATTGAGTCAGATATCGACAAGGGCGTCATCGATGCGGGTGCAAAACTGCCGCCGCAGCGCGACCTCGCCTACGACATTGGCACTACGGTCGGCACGGTCGGCCGGGCCTATCAGTTGCTGCGCGAGCGCGGGCTGGTGTGTGGGGAGGTCGGGCGCGGCACCTATGTGCTCGCGCAACGCGCGGAGAGCCCCAAGCCCGAGTTGCAGCCCGCCGCGCTCGGAACGCGGCTCATCGATGCGCCGAGCGGCAAGCTGCGCTTCGACAGCACCGCCGCCCCCGATGTCGGACAAGGCGCATTGATTGCCGAACTGCTGGCGCGGACGGCGGAGGAGCACCCCCACGACATCTCAAGCTATACCAGGGATTTCCCGGAGCGCTGGTTTGAGGCCGGCGGCCTTTGGCTCAAGCGCAATTCCTTTCACCCCTCGCCCGATTCGATCGTGCCGACGCTTGGCACCCATGCGGCGGTGATGGCGGCGGTCGCGGCGCTCACCACGCCTGGCGACACGATCGTCTTCGAGCATCTCACCTATTCGCAGATCTCGCGCAGCGCCGGTCTGATCGGGCGCCGTACCGCGCTGGTCTCGGCGGACGATGAAGGTCTCGATCCCGACGATTTCGAACGCGTCTGCGCGCAAAAACACCCGAAGATGATGTTCGTGATGCCGACGGCGAAGAACCCGACGCTGGTGACGCTGTCGGCGGAGCGGCGCCAGGCGATCGCGCGCATAGCGCGCGAGTACAATGTCGTCCTGATCGAGGATGATCTTTATGGCGAATTGACCGACGATCCGACGCCACTGCTCGCCGAATACGCCCCTGAGCGCACGATCGTAGCCGGCGGCCTGTCGAAGTCGGTCGCGGCCGGCGTGCGCGGCGGCTGGCTGTCCTGCCCGCCCGCCTACCGCCACCGCATCCGCGTGGCGCACAAGATGATGACCGGCGGGCTGCCCTTTCTGCTGGCGGAGGTCGGAACAAGGCTGGTGATGTCGGGCCAGGCCAACGATATCCGCAAGCGCTGCATTGCCGAGATCCAAGCTCGTCTCCATGTCGCGCGCGAGACGCTGGCTGGCTTTGACTTCAAGGCGCGGGACAA
>NZ_RZSR01000038.1:0-13581 GCF_004023265.1 Mesorhizobium sp. M1A.F.Ca.IN.020.06.1.1 | reverse complement strand
GGGCAAGGGGGATTTCAAGCAGGCACTCCAGGCCGGTGGGCCGGAAGTTCAATTCGACACTCCCCCTCAGCTCGTACTCCAAACTCTGCTGGATGAAAGTGGTTCCAAAATTTCTGCGGGATGGCTCTTCCACGGCCGGACCGCCGAGTTCCTTCCAGCTGATCGAAAGCATGCCCGGCTTCACCACGTTCCAGGAGACCTCGATGCGTCCGGTCTCGACGGAAAGCGCCCCATATTTGGCAGCGTTGCTGGCAAGCTCGAAGAAGACCATGCCGAGCGCCGCCGCCGTTGCCGCATCGAGATGAAACGGCGGCCCATGCAGGACCAGGTTCTGCCGTTCTGTGCTGTTGTAGGGAGAAAATGTCGCCCTGAGCAGCTGCTCGAGGTCGGCGTCGCCCCAATTATGGGAAGACAGGACCTCATGCGTGCGGGCCATCGCGTGCAGTCGCTCATGGAATGATGTCGCGAATTCCCCCATTGAGCTTGACGAGCGGATCATGCGCGAGGTCAGTGCGGTGATCGTGGCTAGGATGTTCTTCACACGATGCTGCAGCTCGTGCAGCAGCCTCTCCTGAGCGCGCTCGGCCTCCTTATGGTTCGAGACATCGACCAGGGCCGCAATAGCGCCCCGAACCCTGCCGGACTCGTCAAACAGCGGATTGGCCGACATCATCACGTCGATGCTTGAGCCGTCCGCCTGGGCGATTCGGGCTTCGTAGCCGGGGACGGGCTTGCCCGTTCGCATCGCCTTCTGCAGCGGCTGCTCGTGCGTTTCCACCACGGAGCCGTTCACCATCAGCGGCAGGACCGCCGGCACAGTGCTGAGCTTGCCGTCCGCGGCGCGCCGGCCGGCGAGCTCGGCGGCGCGGCGATTGGCGCGGATGGCATCGCCGTCGCCGTCCTCGGCGATGAAGATGCCGACAGGCACAAGGTCCAGAACAGTCTCCAGGCTTTCGAGGCGGTTGCGCAGGTCGTGCGACAGCGCGCCGATCTTTTCCTCCGCCTGCGCGATCTGGGTAATGTCGACGAAGGTGACGACGACGCCGGCGATGACATTGTCGACGGTACGATAGGGCATCACGCGCATGATGTATCGCTTGGCGCTTTCAATGACTTCCACCTGCCTTTCTATCGTCCCCAGCCGCTGCAGCACCTGCTCCATGTCTGCCTGCAGCCGGTCCGCGGCAAAGCGCGGCCGCACATGCGCGAGCGGCCGGCCGACATCGCTTTCGACCAGCCTGAACAGGTCCCGCGCCGTCGGCGTGAAGTTCTTGACGCAAAGATCGCGGTCGAGGAACACGGTCGCGATCTGCGTGCTCTCGAGCAGGTTGGACATGTCGTTGTTGGCGCGGCTGAGCTCGTCGACGCGGACGTTGAGCTCGGCATTGACGGTCTGCAGTTCCTCGTTGATCGATTGCAGCTCCTCCTTGGAGGTCTCCAACTCCTCGTTGGACGATTGCAGCTCCTCGTTGATAGAGGACAGTTCTTCGTTAGAGGATTTCAACTCCTCGTTGGAGGATTCTAGCTCCTCCGTCGTGATCTGCAGCCGTTCCCTGGTTTCCCGCAGCTCCTTTTCGAGCTGACTGACATTGGCGCTTTCGACATCGTCGGTCGTCTGGACAGGCTCATCCTCTGCCTCCGCCTTTATCCCGCCGATATCGCGGAAGACCAGCATGTAGAGCGGATCCGAATTGCCGTCGACCGGCAGCGGCTGCACGGCGAGGCTGATCGTCTGGCGTCCGCCATTGGTGCCGATGCTGATCTTGTTCTGCACCGCCATCTGTCCGGTGCTGACTGCCTTGTGAAGGGCAGCGCGCAGATCCATGCGCAGCCCGCGACGGGCCATGGAGAAGACGTTGTGGTCGGGCGCGCCGGCGGCAAGTTCCAGATATTTGCCTGTCCCGCCCGAGCTGTGCATCAATTCGCCGGCGGCGTTGACGACCACGTAGGCCGGAGCATAGCGCTCGACCAGGAAGCGTTCGGCAACTTCTTGCAGGGTTCCTGTCGTTGCCCGCGGGCGCGTGCTGGGAACAGCCTGCCTGGCGGCGGCGGCAAGTGGGAATTCCGGCAGGCGTTGCGCGGCGACCTCACTGCGCTTCTGGAAGATGCGGGTCGCCTTGTCGATGGTCGAGAACAGGCGCGCATGGCGCGTAACGTTCTCGGACGAGCCGAGGAAGAGATAGCCGTTATTGCGCAACGCATAATGGAAGATCGGGATGATCTTCTCCTGCAGCTCCGGCCCCATATAGATCAAGAGGTTGCGGCAGGCGATGAGGTCCAGCTTGGAAAACGGCGGGTCGCGCAACAGATTGTGCGCCGAGAACAGGCAGGCTTCCCGCAACTCGGCGGAAACACGATATGTGCCGTCCTCGCGCGAGAAGAATTCCTTCAGGCGCTTCGGCGTGATGTCGCTTGCGACGGTCGCCGGATAGCGGCCGGCGCGCGCCACTTCCAGCGCACGCTCGTCGATGTCGGTGGCGAAGATCTGCAGGTTGGGAGAAGCGGCGCCCCGCGGCGCGTTCTCCTTCAAAAGCATGGCGATCGAATAGGCTTCCTCTCCGGTGGCGCAGCCGGGCACCCAGGCCCTGATCGTCTCGTCCGGCTTGCGGCCCCCGAAAAGCTTCGGAATAACCAAGCTCTCTAGCGCATCGAAAGCCTGCGGGTCCCGGAAGAAGCTGGTCACGCCGATGAGCAGGTCCTGGAACAGAAGGTCGACCTGCTGCGGCTCGTCGCGCAGCCGCTCGTAGAAAGCCGTGGGATCGTCGACCTGCAGCACCTGCATGCGGCGTTGGATGCGCCGCAGGATGGTGTTGTCCTTGTAGCCGCTGAAATCATGGCCCGTGCGCGTACGCAACAGCCCCGTGATCCGCGAAAGCTGTTCGCCCACTTCGCGCTTGCGGCGGTCGCGTTCGCTTTCATCGCGGTTGGCGTGGCTGAAATAGCCGACGAGCTTCGCAGCCATCTCCTCGGCCGGCAGCACCATGTCAACCAGGCCGCTCTGCACGGCGCTGCGCATCATGCCATCATATTCGGCGCTCTGCTGCGCCAGCGTTAGGCCGCCATGTTCCTTTATTGCCCTGAGCCCGATCGTGCCGTCGCTGCCGGTTCCGGAAAGGATCAGCCCGGCCGCATCCTCCCCTTGATCCTGTGCCAGGGACGTGAAGAAATCGTCGATCGGCGTCCGCTTCGCGCGCGTGGCGGCCATCTTGGCCATGTTGAAACGCTGTCCCCGGATGGTCACCGAGACGCCCGGCGGGATGACGTAGATGTTGTTCGGCTCGACTTCCGCGCCTTCGACCGCGGTCTGCGTTTCGATCGCGGTGGAGCGCTGGATGATGCTCGCGAGCACACTCTCATGCTCGGCATCGAGGTGTTGGATCACGACATAGGCAAAGCCGCTGTCGGCCGGCACTTCCGGAAAGAACTTCTGCAACGCCGCGATGCCGCCGGCCGATGCGCCGATGCCGATGACAGGGAACAGCGCGGGCTCTCTCTCATCCTGGCGCGGGCTAGTCCGTGCCTTCCTTGTGCTTGCCTTCCTCGCCGCCTGCGCCATTGCCTGTTACCTGTGTCCGCCTGCTTTCCAGGATGCGCTCGATGACGGAGGCATCCGCTTCGTATTCCCTCGCCCGCTTGCCGAACTCGCTGGCGAGTTGGGAGCGATGTCGCGTCTTCTCCCGCTCCGCCATGCGCCGGGCAAACTCCGCCCGCTGCTGATGCGACCGCAGCAGGCTCCACAGGATCTCGTCCGCCTCGATCGCCTGCGCCTCCATGACCGCGTCTGCGGTGAAGGCATGCCCGGTATGGCACCGATAACGCAGCATGTCACCGTCTTCGATCTCCCACAGCGGCCCGTGGCATTCCGGGCATGTAAACACCGACAGTTCGCCAAGTCGATCTTCGTCTTTCATGGTCGAATGCTCCTGTGCCGCGATTGCGGCCTCCAGCCTGACCGTCGGTGGGGCCGGCAACGTTTCTCCGGCCGGCTCGGCCGCCAGCTTGCCCAGCAAGCCGCCGAGTTTGGCGGCGGGTTCGCAATGATCGATGTCGACATAACGCAGCGCGCTTTCCACCATGGAAGGCACCAGCGCGTCCTTGGGATGCTGGACCACCGCGAGGCCGCCGACCGCCTTGATTGCCCTCAGGCCGGCGGTGCCGTCGGAAAGCGCGCCCGACAGCAGCACGCCGACGACGCTTGCGCCGAAGCTCAGCGCCGCCGAGCGGAACAGCGGGTCTACCGCCGGCCGCGCGAGGTTTTCGCGCGGGCCGCGGCGCAGCATCATGTGATCGTCATGCAGAAGAAGATGGAAGCCGGGCGGCGCGACATAGATGTTTCCCATCTTGAAGGACTCGCCGTTCTTGGCGCCGGAGGCTTTCAGCGCTCCCGCACGGTCGAGGATTTCCGGCAGATAGCTGACCTGGCCGACATGGACCACGACGAACACGGCCGCCGGTAGATCGGCAGGCAGGTCGCTCACGATCGCTTTCAGGGGCTCAACCCCGCCAGCGGACGCCCCGATGACGATGATGGAGCGGTTGCGCGCCTTAGCTTGCCGCGAGCTTGTCTCGGCCTCGCGGGCAGGTGAGATCCGGTTTCGAAAGTCGGCCATGGCTCCCCTATCAGGTCGCCCCCAGCCCATAACACAATGGCCGAAGGCAGGACTCTGTTCCATGAGCCGCGCACGCAACCAACGCAACGATCACCGGGACCGCAACAGCACGAACGGGTCTCGGCCGAACATGGGGCGATGGGCTGCCGGCCTTGCTTCCCTCAGGCCTGCGCAAGGACCGGTCGCCTGCCCGGCTGTCAATCGAGCCCAGCGGAACTTTCCATGCCCCTCGCCCCGCCAGATTTGAAGGAACCAATAGCGCCGAGCATTTGTTTTCTCAGTTCAGGTTCGGCGGGTGGGCTCCGCAACAAAGGGAGATAGCCATGAAGGTCGGCAGTTGCATGACAAAGGACGTTGCCGTCGCGAATCCCGAACAGTCGATCCGCGAGGTGGCGCTGATGATGGGCAAGCTCGACGCCGGCGTCGTGCCTGTCGGTGAAAATGACCGGCTGGTGGGGATGATCACCGACCGGGACATGGTCATCCGCGGGATAGCGCTGGGCAAAGGTCCCGATACCAGGGTGCGCGATGTCATGAGCCAAGAGGTAAGATATTGCTTCGATGACGAAGACGTCGATCATGTTCTTGCTAACATGGGAGACTTGCAGGTGCGGCGGCTCCCGGTTCTGAACCGAGACAAACGGCTCGTTGGCATCATCTCCCTTGGAGACCTCGCAAGAAAGGGTGAGACACGGGAGGCGGGAGAGGCTTTGAGCGGCATTTCGGCGCCGGGCGGTGTTCATTCGCAGACCGCCCATTGATGACAACGACGACATCGGGGTCTGTTTGATCGTCGGTTGACGCCCGCCGGGCGTGACTGGGTTGCGGCGGCCACATCGCGGCTTCGCAACCTGATCACGTCCTGCGGACCGACAGGTGGCGACGATCCCTCTCAGGTTGTCAGCCTAAGCCAACGCTGTCTGGCCCAACGCCTGATCTCTTTAGGCAGAGGGTCGCGCGCAGTGTTGCGTTCTCCGGCGTTGCTTGACCGTCACCTCTCCGTCTTTCCGACCTCCGGCTTCATAACCCGCCTGAGGTCGGCCCGGCTTCCGCTGCTCACCGAATAGGCGCGCGTGATTTCGGCGCCGAACAGAAAGATTTGAGCCGAGTAATAGACCCATAGCAGCACCACCATCAGCGCGCCGGCGGCGCCATAGGAAGTGGCGATCGAACTGCTGCCGATGTACCAGCCGATCAGCGACTTGCCGATGGTGAAGAGAAGCGCGGTGACCAGCGCACCGACAGCGACATCGCGCCATTTGAGACTGCGGTCCGGCAGGACCTTGTAAATCGCCGCGAAGAGCAGCGCGATCAACGCGAACGAAACGATCGTATTGATCGAACTCACAATCAGTTCGCCGAACGGCAGGTGTTGGTTGATGACATCGGCCAACAGCGAGATGGCCGTGCTCGCCGCGAGCGACACGAGCAGCATGAAGCCGAGCGCGGCGACGAGACCAAGGCTCGCCGCCCTCGCCCGCACCAAACGCGAGAGCGACATGGCCCTTGGCTCGACCTTCCAGATCTCATTCAGCGACTGCTGCATCTCGCCAAAGACGCCGGAGGCTGTGATCAGGAGCGTCACCAGCCCGATAATGGTGGCAAGCGCGCCGGACCAGGGACGCGAAGCGGTCTCGATCGTCGCCTTCAAGAGGTCGGCGCTCTGCGGACCCATCACGCCCGATATCTGGGCCGAGAGCGCGAGCTGGGCGGCGTCCTTGCCGACGACGAGACCTGCGACCGCCACAACGATCAGAAGGATCGGCGCAAGAGAGGTGGTGGCATAGAAGGCAATCGCCGCCCCATGGCTCAGCGCGTTGTCATCCATATAACCGCTGACGCTTTCTTTCAGCAGAAGCCAGGCCTCCTGAAGCCAGCCGGTCCTTGATTTCCCGTCCTTTGCCATGCGCTCGACACCGAACTGAAGCGGGCCGGGTGGGACAAGAGCTCGACTGCCTTTTCGTTGGCCAGGATGTGAAGCCGGAAAAACCACCCTGTTCTCTTTGCCACCAGGTCCGGCTGACGCGGCCCGCAGAGGTCAATGACGCCGCGGGCGGGAGGTTCCGATCTATTCGCTTGCGGGGTCTTTTGGACATCGCGCTGGGCCTTCACGCCGCCGATGCCGTCGTGAACGCGACTGCGCGATCAGATCGAAGCTGGCGCTCGTTGAAGGCTAAAAGAATGCCCGGCCGAAACCGGGCAGGAGACTTTGTAGGAGCCGATGATGGGACATCCGGCCTCGCTAATGTATTCGCACCTTATGACGGACTCATGAAGGCCGCCATCCTCCAGGAACAAACCCCGGATTGGCGCGTATTGGCTGAACAGCCGGGTCCAGATGGGGGCACAATGTCAACTCGCAAGAAGCGCCACACCCAAAATGCATTCTCGCTTTGTGGAGACCTGATGTTGGCACCCGCTGTTGTCGCCATGCGCCTTCCGCTGATTGCTTTGGATGCAAGCAGCCGTGCCCCGAAAGGGATTGAGGCGATGCTTGCGGTTAACGAGAAGGCGCTCGCCTTCGCCGAAGGCATGGCGGCTGCACAATTGGTGATCTTAAGATCGGCTTTAAGGTTTTGGCCTGAAGTTCTATCCGGCCGGAGCCCGTCTTTTCTAAGCGGCGGTGCTCTGAAGGAGTCCATGGTCGCAGCACTCAAACCTGCCGGCCGCCGGGTCCGAACAAATTTCAACCGGCTCTCCAAACTGGGCTGATTGGGGCCAGATTGATGTTTGGGCCGAAGCGGTCGCGGACCGCCGGCAATCGAGCATGACGAGGCAGTCGAGGCAGCCGGCCGTGGCACACATGCCCGCGTCGATCGGCGCTTGTCCAGCCGCCATGTGGCGATTGAAGGCGAGCTCGGCCTTTTGGCTGAATTTGATTTATTAGTAGATGCGCATATACTCGTTTGCCGGCATCGTGTTCCCTAAGCCCCTGCCGGTCAAGGCCCGGTGGCCACCCCATAGCCACCCAAGGCTACCGGGCCACCTGCCCCGTCCTCTAGGCGCCCAAGGCTGCCCTGCAATCGCTCGCTATGGGCCAGCGAAATGGAAGACCCGGAACAACCCTCGTCGCTCCAAGTTCGGGTCGCTGTTTGGAGCGATCATGAAGACATACCGAGTTGAAGAGATGGCTGGCGACCAGGTGGTGGCTTATCACGTTGCCAATGCCCGTGCCCCTTGGGAGGCTGCTCAGAAAGTTACCGGCAAAGACGTCCTGGCGAGACGGGATGAACATTTCTGGGTGCGGGTGACCGATGAAGGAAACCGCGCAATTTATAAATATGCATTCAGGCTTGACGCACCGGACTGCCTTTGAGGCTCCGTCCGGTCGGGCCTGGGAAAGGGAGGCGGCGCATTCGGGTCCGGGCAATCGACGCTTGGCACCTTTCCGCAGGGTGATGCGGGATCATCGCCGGCATCAGCATACCGCTCTACGAGTTTTGCAAACCCGTAGGCGAAGGCGGCGAGAAGCGCCAGGACAACCGCTATTCGAACGGCCATTGGAGATTATACCCCGGTCGGCCTGCGGATAGTAATCACTACTGCTATCCCGGCGAGCCGCCGGCGAAGCTGAATTAGCCGGATCAGCAGAAGAGCCCGCCGCACCTCCTCCGCGGGCGGGCTCTTTGCGTCGGGGTCAACCCGACCAAGGCGCGCTCGACCGTCTCTGTTTGCCGGGAGCTGCGCCCAGAAAGCGAACTGCAGCGGCACAGAATTGTTCCAAGACAGACAAGAGAGCCCGCTCGCCTGAGGTCGAACGGGCTACGCCTCCGCGCGGCGCGGTGAACCTCGGCCGGAGACACACGCCGCGCGACCCAACCGGGACGATTGGCAGAATGATCGCTTCCGCCGATGCGACAGAAGTCCGAGAGGCTGACGCTTTGGTCCCCATGCTGAAACCTAAGCCTCGCTGCATCATTTGATAGAGCCGGTGAGGAAGTGCGTCACCTTCCTGGTCGGTAGCAGCTAGATAGATGCCCGCCATTTCCTGCCTGGAGTGACGGGCATCGTCCTTATTGGGACGTCGCGCCGTTCACGAGCGAGACGACGATCACGGCCGTAACGGCGGACAGGCGGTCACGCTTGACCAGGACGGGCTTTCATAGGTGCGCTTCATGGCGAATCCCCCTTGCTGAAGTTGGCTCGCCGATCTGGCTGAGGCAGCACCCGACCGTCATTTAAAAAAAGATGTAGGTCCGGAAGTAGCGACGGAGGGCCGAAGCACGAGGAAGCGGCGCTGATCGACGACAAGGCCCTACAGAGAAGGCCATACAAAAGAAAAGCCCGCCGACCAAAGCCGACGGGCCATCTTCCCTCAAAACTGTGCGCCCCTTTCCCAGATGGTCCGCCCGATTCCGGGAACCCCGCACAAGCGTTTCCTAATACAGTCGCCCCCAAAGGGCTGTAGCCCAGCGGCAACAATGACGAATATTCACAAGGGGCGGGCGGCAGGCAGTCCAGTCCGCTCAGATCGTTACCTCCCTAAAGGTAGCCTGGATAGCAAAACCAGTTCATTCTCGTCCACAATACCCGCCATGAAGTTGGCGATGATGCGAGAGGCCAGCGCCTCACGCTGCTCCGTAGTTTGGCCATCATATTTCAACCGGTCGAAGACGCGGGCCAGAAATTCCAGCTCTTCCGGATCGAAAATTTCCGCTTCCAGTGCTCTGTGGCGGATCGCCATGGCGGTGAACTCCTATTCGGGCCTGGCTCTGCCGGCAGGCTTGCGCATGCGAACCCCAATGGGGAAACTCGAATTTGATTTCAATATGGAACTCCCGTGAGCGTTCCCTTAGCCCGAGATCTAAAAGAAAGGCCCGCCCCTGATGGGAGCCAGGGAGCGGGCCTGCGGAGAATGGGAGGCTCCGCCCGGCGGCGTGCACAGATCGGGAGGGAATTGCGCCGCCGCGCCCCAAACCTCTTCGAATGCGAGGTGTTCCGCGATGGCGGAGCATTTTTCTTGGTGATCCGTTTGTCTCGGGCAGGAGGAGTGTTTCCGTACCGGTTGTCATCGGCATAGGCTTTGCCATCGTTCAAGCCTGCGCACGCTGACACACCCTCTGTTTCATTTCAGGACGGAATATGCTGGCATCAGCCTTGCAAATAGGATGATGCCGGTACCCTCCCGGGTCGGCACTCGTCGGGCTTGGGGCTGGGCTATGGGGCGGCGAGCCCGGCGAGTTCTCAATACGTTAGCAACTGCTTGTAGACATAGATGAACAGGCGGATAATCAGGCCACGCGCGTACGAGGAGCTTTGAGGGAATTCCAGCCATGCGACCGATCCTGCTGATCGTCGCCGCCCTTGCCGCGTTCTTCATCTGGGATGGCGTGGCGAACAAAGGCGCCTATCGAATTGCGCTGATGAAAACATAGACCAGTCCGAGCACTTCCCAGGTCTAGTGCGGGTTGGTTGAACCAATGATTTGAAAGCATTGTCGCTCCGGACGGAAGTCGGACATCCAAACGCATTGGTCCCAGTACTGAAACATTAAGCCCGTTCCGACATTTGGTAGAGCCGGCGGAATCCTTCAGTCGTCGGCGGAGAGAGGTCAGGTACCCGCCATACACTCCCCCGGGTGGCGGGTACCTGTTTGGGTTTTCAGCCGTCAAGCCGCCTTCGCGGTGCTGCTTCGCACGTGGCGGGTATTGACCAACAAGGACCAGAAAGCCCGTCGCGCAATGGCGCAAGCGCGACGGGCTTCTGTTGCTTACGGAGTAGAGCGGCCGCACCCTGAATGGGAGAAAACGAGTGCGGTCGCATGTTACCAACCCAACCGCACCGTTCGGGTTCCATCAGCCTGCTCGAATATTAGCGCCAGCTTGAAGCCATAATATTGGCTGCACTGATTCGGCTCGGCTTTATCCTTATGAATGCGTTCCGGCTATACAATCAGGGGTATATGCTCATTGGTCAGCCGGCGCCGTGTTGCGATTCCGAGCCCCCGCCGGTCAGGCCCGGCTCAATTCTGGCCTTTGTCGGCCAGAGAGCCGGGCCGCTCCGGACACCGGCGCGGTGTACGCCTTTTGGAGAACTACTTTCTTTGCAGACAGCAATTAAAGTATCTTGCAGGAAAGGAGTGCTAAAATGCCGAATGAGAGCAAAAGGCTTATTGAAAAGAATTCCGAAAAGCTTGTTTCAGAGGCCAACGCGCGCCGCGATTTTCTCAAGCAGGCTGGACGCTTTGCTGCGGTGACGCCTCCGGCCATTACATTGCTGCTCGGCACAAGCTTGAACTCCAAGGCGATTGCCAAATCGGGAGGAACACGTCCGGGCAATGGATGGGGTGACAAGAACCACGGTCACGTCGGTCCCAAGCCAAAGTTTTTTAGATCCGGCAACGGAGGGTCGCGGGGGGACAGCTATGGCGGCGGAGCCCATGGGGGCTCGAGGTCCGGCGATCCCAACTAGTGCCGTCGAGGAACGACCTCTTTCCGCTCTACTGAGGTTAGACGGGCCGGCGCATTGGTCGTGATGCTAGAAACAACTGGCCCGATGCATCATCTGGTAGGGCCGGCGAGGAAATGCGTCACCTTCTTCGTCGGCAGCAGTGAAATAGATGCCCGCCATTCCTGGAATGACGGGCATCTGTTGCGTCTCCAGCCGAGGGCACCAGGCTCGCTTTAGCGCACCTTCTCGAGTTCTTCCAACAGCTGGTCAGCGTCAGTTACACCGCGTCCAAAAAGGCTCATGACTTTGACCGCGACGTTTTCGCGCTCATCCTTGCGTTCGATCTTGTGACTGGAGCAGTAGTCACTCACCGCCTTGGCCAGAATGTTGACCTCTGCAGGTTCAACTATACCGCATCCCGCACTCTTGGGCGGGACAGCATTGCGATTGCTTCCACGCATCGTTTACCTCACCCCGATACGCCACAACGGGGAAAGGATACACCCAAAAAAAGTCAGCTACGAGTCAATTGGATCGGACTGAGGTCCCGGGCAAATAGCCGATTGCCTCCATGCTGCGCTACCGAGCAACGGCCGCCCACCGAACTTTTGTCCGGCGTCACTGCGCGGTCTGTGAATTTCGTCTCGGCAGGAGCCCTATCGGCTTGGTTCGCGCATGACATTATAGAGCAGCAGGCCGGCCAGTATCGACACGACTGCGCTTAGCATATCATCGCCGGTCAGCCCTGATGAATATGCGAAAGTTGATGCCAGCTCGGCCATCGTTCGACCCAAGGAGTGCGGGATTGCCCGAGGAGAACTTTTAGATGCCGCTAAAGTTCCTTGTGAGCGCTGGCGGGCTGTCTGCTCATGCCGCGAAGGTGTTTCGGGCTCGTATCGGGGGCAGTGTGAACGCCGTCAGAGACGGCACATTCATCTTCGGCCGGAAATCCCATTCCCAAGCGGAGGAACGCTAGACCCGTTGCCGTGACCCGCCAAGGTTAGACAACGGGCCTAGCTATCGGTTCGCTTCTCAAGTCGGTGACACTGTCGCCGCAAACCGAACCCAACTCCAAAGCCAGGGCAACGCCCGCCCAGTCATCTACGCAGTTCATTAGCAGGTCCGCAGTAACAAATGTTAATGGTGCACTGCTGGCTTGGCGAGAAAGGCGCCGCTGGAGGAAAGACTGACGCAAGCGACCTTGGCCCGTCGCAGCGCCCAAGGGATCCGCGCAACGGGCCAAGTAACCCGGCCTTCGGCTTTGTGGAGGCCGGTCCTCCCATCCTCCGCCGTGGCGGGCGGAGTGACGTTAATCCTGCACGAGCGAGCAGTCCGTTTTCGATAACTTTTGTTAGTCCCGCCTAAAATTGCCGCTTGCCGCGCCTGGAACATTCCTGCGCGGCCGCTGTTATTCCCTGCCGGAGGAACAAGCGATGGCAGACGACAAGAGCAAGCGTGGTGGCAGTGACCGCAACCGGGTATCAGCGGACGATGACTACGAAGTCCGGCATTTCGCCAACAAGGTCGGGCTGACGGCGCAACAGGTTCGCGATCTCATCAAACAGCACGGCAACGACCGGAAGACCTTGGAACGCGAGGCCGAAAAGCTTCGCGGATGACCAAGAGCTCCAACGCAGCGGCGATCGCCGGGATCCACGCCAAAATCATGAGCAGCGCAGCACGAGCCGCTTGAACTGGACGCTGAATAGCCGGTCAATCATCGTCATCGCTTGTTACGCGACGATATCGGAAGCGATTGCGGATGTGCGCGTTGAAAAAGCGGCCCTTGGCAAAGGCTGATCGGAATGCCGCGAACGTCTCCGGCGGCACCCCCTCGAACTCGTAGCGTTTCCCGCTGGTCACAAACCATACGGAAAGAGTCCCTTTGGCCGGATCGTATTTTGTTTTCTTGATCGAGGTGGACGGCATGGCGCGGCACCCGGTGGTCTGGCATAGAGCGAACGATCCGGCCGGCCTTTTGTTTCCGAAGCTAGTGAGTGAGAGCCAAGTCTCGCAGCCGACGCCGCCGTCCCAGATGCGGACGGGCAGCGGCAGCGCGAGCGCCGCATTCCATGGCATCGAAAAAGCCCGCAGACCGGAGCCTGCGGGCTGAGTATTCTGGAGGTTGGTACCTGAGTGCGCAAACCTGGCAACGTGCGCAGCAGGCATCCAATCAACAAAATCCGACAGCGACCGTTCCCTAAAATTCTGGACCTCGGCCACCGGTCCCAGCGAATGCGGGACAAATGTCGTACGGGCCAACTCAAAGGTCGGGGGCAGGAAACATCTTGCGAGAAATTTCATTGGGTCGCGACTGGCGAGGATGAGCCCCTGCCACCCTCGAGGTCATCTCAACAGACGGAGAGTTCGCAAAGGTTGCCAGGCAGGCCGAGCGGCTGGGCGATAGCAGGTAATGGCAAATCAGTCTGTTCATCGGCCCCCGCACTGTTCGAGGCTCTTATCCTCGGTCTGGCACTTAGATTGGAACCACGGAGGCAATTATGATCGAAATTTCCAACGCCTTGGCCACCAAGTTGACGGGTCTCCAAGAAAGGCTGCGGGCGGCCAACGTGAGCATGGA
>NZ_RZSR01000391.1:0-5134 GCF_004023265.1 Mesorhizobium sp. M1A.F.Ca.IN.020.06.1.1 | reverse complement strand
GCTTATCGGCAGCGGCAAGGCGCAGGAGCGTGGCCAGGGCGGTGCGCCGTCCGCCAGCCATCCGGCCTTCGAGCCGCATCCAATCCAGGGCTGGACGCCGGACTTCATCCCCAACGTGCTGCAGGAGGCGATCGACAAGCGCTACTATGACGATGTGGTGCCGATCGCCGGTCCGGAAGGCATTAAATGGGCCAAGGCCCTGGCGCAGCAGGAAGGCATCTTCACCGGCATTTCAGGCGGCGCCACCTTCGCCGTCGCGCGCCAGATCGCGGGCACCGCTCCGGCGGGCTCGGTGATCTTGTGCATGCTGCCCGACACCGGCGAGCGCTACATGTCGACCCCGCTCTTCGACGGCATCGAGGCTGAGATGGATGCGGAGGAGACGGCACTGTCGCGCTCGACACCAGGCTGCCAGTTCGACGCCTGAAGACAAATCGCGGCGCTGCCGTCCACTCGGATGGCGGCGCCGCGCGACGATCCAGGAATGATGGCGGGGGAGCAGCGAATGGACACTATGCAGGAAACAGCGGTGATGGATGAGACGCTCGACCCGCCAGACTGGGCCGAGATGCAGGCCCTGTCGCATCGGATCGTCGAGGAAGCCGTCGCTTATCTCAAGGATGTCCGGGACCGTCCGGTGTGGCGCCAAATGCCGGTCGAGGTTCGCGCCTTCTTCTCGGCGCCGCTGCCGCGCTCGCCGGCACCGATAGCCGAGGTCTATGGCGATGTCGCCCGCAACGTCATGGCCTATCCGATGGGCAACATCCATCCGCGCTTCTGGTCCTGGTATATGGGGTCAAGCAATTTCACGGGCGCGCTGGGCGATTTCCTGGCGGCGATCCAGGGCTCGAACCTCGGCGGCGGCAATCACGCCGCCGGGCTGATGGACAGCCAGGTGGTCGACTGGTGCAAGGAGATGGTGGGCTTCCCGGCTTCGGCCAGCGGCACGCTTGTCAGCGGCGGCTCGATGGCCAACCTCATCGGTTTGACCGTGGCGCGCAATGCCAAAGCAGGCGTCGACGTGCGCGAAAGGGGTGTCGGGGCGATCCCAAAACCGTTGCGCTTCTACGCCTCGGACCAGGTCCATTCCTGCCACCGCAAGGCCATGGAAGCGCTCGGCCTCGGCAACCGGGCGCTGCGGCGGGTCGCGACCGACGCCGATCTGCGCATCGATGTCGATGCGCTCAAGACCGCCATCGCGGAAGACCGCGCGGCAGGTTTCAAGCCGGCTTGCATCATCGGCACCGCAGGAACCGTCAACACGGGCGCGATCGACGACTTGCGGGCGCTGGCCGTGTTGGCGGCAGAGGAAGACCTCTGGTTTCATGTCGATGGCTGCATCGGCGCCCTGATCGCCATCGCGCCTGAAAACAGATCGCTCGTCGCCGGCATCGAACGCGCCCATTCCGTCGCGCTCGACCCGCACAAATGGCTGCACGCGCCCTTCGAAGCGGGCTGTTCGCTGGTTCGCGACGCCGTCGCCCACCGCAACGCCTTCGCCGTCACGCCGGAATATCTGGAATCGACGCCGCGTGGCCTCGCCTCAGGGCAATGGCTGCACGACTATGGCCTGCAGACATCGCGCGGTTTTCGCGCGCTCAAGATCTGGATGTCGCTCAAGGAGCATGGCATCGAGAAATTCGGGCGGCTGATCGACCAGAACATCGCCCAGGCCGGCTATCTGACCGAGCTGATCCGGGTCGAGCCGGCGCTCGAGCTGACGGCGCCGACCACCATCAACATCGTCTGCTTCCGCCATCGCCTGGACGGCGCCTCCGAGGAACGGCTCAAGGCGTTCAACACCGAAATCATGCTCAGGCTGCAGGAAGAAGGCATTGCAGCCGTGTCCGACACCACGGTGCACGGGCAGCACTGCCTGCGGGTCGCGATCACCAACCACCGCACCCGCCGCGACGACCTCGATCTCCTGCTGCGTGAGACGCTTCGCATCGGATTGGAAATCAAGGCCGCGGCGCTACCAGACTGACGAGATTGCGCAAGATATGTCATTCCGGCAGGCCGGCCAGCCGTAGCGCCTCGACATATTTGGCGAAATATTCTGGCCTGATCTGCCCCACCCGATGCTTGAGGTTGGAAAGCTTCAGTTGCGGGTCGAGCTCCAGCGAGCGCGCGATGTGCCTGCTCGCGGCATCCAGCCTGCCGGCCATGGCGTTGCTGGCGGCCGCCACACGCAGGCCGGTGAGATAATAGGGCTGCGCGCGCGACGCCGCCTCGGCGAGCGGCCAGGCGGCGTCGTAGCGGCCGGCCACGAAGTGAGCGAAGGCAGTGAAGGTCTGCATAAAGAAGGTCAGCGGATCGAGCGGGCTCAGCCGCCTTGCCCGCGACATGTGCTCGATTGCGATGTCCGGGTCGTCATGGCAGGCCTTGAGGCAGCCGCTGGCGCTCCAGGCGGCTGCGCAGTTCGGGTTGAGCACGAGCGCGCGGTCGGCCAGTGCCGATCCGGCCTCGTAATCGCCGGTGACATAACCCAGCGCCAGGCCGCTGAAAGCCAGCGCCACCGCATCGTCCTTGCCGGCGATAGCCACGTCGCCGACCAGCCTGGATACCTCGGCTGTTTCCTTCTGCCGGTCGATCATCCAGCCATTCGCCATGCGCCAGAAATAGCACCAGGCGGCAGCGCCTTCCGCGGCGGCAAAATCGGGGTCGAGCTGGATGGCCCTGTAGAACTGTGGCAACGCCTCCTCCAGCCCTTCTCTCGTCCAGCGGTAAAGGCTCGCCATGCCGCGCAGATAGTGGTCATAGGCGTCGAGGCTCTCGGTGGGCTTGCGCTTGGCGCGCGCCATCTCGGCCTGTTCGAGTCTGGGTGAAATTGCGCCGATGACACTGGAGGCAACGAGGTCCTGCAGTTCGAACACTTCCGAGACATCGCCTTCGAAGCGGTCGGCCCAGAGATTTACTCCCGCCGACGCCTCGATAAGCTGACCTGCCACCCGAAGCCGGCTGCCGGCCTTGCGGACACTGCCCTCCAGCACATAGCGCACCCCGAGCTCGCGTGCCACGCGGGTGACGTCAACCGCCTGGCCCTTGTAGGCGAAGGCGGAATTCCGCGCGATCACAAACAGCCAGCTGACATGCGACAGCGCCGTCGTGATCTCCTCGACAACGCCGTCAGTGAAATATTCCTGCTCGGCGTCGCCGCTCATGTTCTGGAACGGCAGGACCGCGATCGACGGCTTTTCCGGCACCGAAACGACAGGGCGAGGCGCCTTCGCTTCCAGGCGGGAAAGTTCGGCCTCGGGCTGGCCATAGTCGGCTATCGAACCCTTCAGCTCCATTGGCGCCTCGATGCGTTCGATCAGCGCCCGCGTCGCTTCCTCAGGCTCGACACCGAGCTCGCGCTTGAGCGCTTCCTTACAGGCCAGGAACTGACGAAAGGCGTCGTTGGTCCGGCCGTGGCGGCGGACGACGCGGATCAGGGCGCGGTGGGCCTGCTCGGCGCATGGGTCGGACGTCACTAGCCGCTCAGCCAGTCTTTCGCAGGCCTGCTCCTCGCGTTCACCGAGTTCCGGCAGGAGGCTCAGCCGTTCGGCCAGGTCCAACGCCTTGCGGGTGTAGTTCGCCCGAAGCGGCGCAAGCCATTCGTCGATTTCGCCGGGGGATGGCAGTCCGTCGAGCAGGTCACCCCGGTACAGGTCGGCAGCTGCCGCGAGGCTCGCGCCGTCATCGGCCTGGCAGTTCCGGTCGAAAATCCAGATGTCGGCCTCGTTGTCATTCGCCACCACCCAGATGGTGTCGGCATTGCCTTCGATGCGAATGGCCTCGTTGCCGGTGGACGGAAACAGCCGCCTGATGTCGACCAGGGCCTGGCGCAGGCTGTTTCGCGCCTGCTGCTCGCCGCTGCCGGTCCACAGCATCGCCGCCACCTTCTCGCGGCGAAGCCCTTTCGGGCCGGCCAGAACCAGCGCGGCAAAGAGCAGCGACGTCTTGCGCGTCGCGAAGTGCAGAGGTTGCCCGCCTGCGGAGACAACCTCGATGCCGCCAAGCAATCGAATGTACATCCGGGGCCCCGTGAAACAGCGTTAAGCAGAATACCATGTCCCGCCGCCGACTTAACGACGATTTTGCGGGCTTTTTCCTGCGGTTTCACGCCTGGACGAACGTTGCCAAAGCGCGCCGATGAGACACTGCCCTCGTGAGTTCGAACGAGGGAGAATGACAATGACCTACATCAATATCAGAACCTGCCAGCCGAGCACCCGAGTTGCCGGCACGCTCGCCGCCAAGATCGCGTTAATCTTCGCCGGGTTCCAGCGCCGGTATCAGGACGCCATGCAGCGCAGGGCTTTGGCCGGTCTGTCCATTTCGGAGCTGAAGGATTTCGGCTATCCGGCCGATGAAGCCCCCGCGGATGCTGCGGCGCGCAGCCGCACCGCCGGGCGCCGCCCGCTGCGGTGAATACGTCGCTACTCCCGGAATTCAGGCCAGCGGCGCGCCCGGCAGATAAAGCGCAATCGGCCGGATCTCGTAGACGGCGGTGGGATTGACGCGCCTGAGATCGCGCGCCACCGCTATCGCCTCGTCCTGGTTGGCGCAATCCAGCACATAGAGGCCCAGCAACTGCTCCTTGGTCTCGGCAAAGGGGCCGTCGATCACCATGCCGTCGCCCGGACCGCGCAGCGTGACGGCTTTCGCCGTCTCCCCCAGCCTTGCCGCCGGGCCCAGCTTGCCGGCGCGGGTCAGCCTGTCGTTGATCTCGAGCAGGTCTTTCATGACGGCTGCATCCTCGTCGGGCGTCCAGGACTGGACGGTCTCTTCGACGTGATAGGCAAGGATTGCGTAGAACATGGTTCGGTTCCTCGTGCGGGGATCCGAAAATCAGAATCGATTTTTGCGTCGCTGACCTTCGGTTCGGTAAGGGTCATGCACCAAATTGAAGTGCTACAGCATCCCGCGTCCTGGAGGACGCACGGCGCTTTAGGGCGGGCTGCACTATCACAAGGATGGCGCGGCTGATCCAGTCCTCTGGAGCAGCCGGGAAAGCGCTTGCTGACTCAAGCTGCCAGCGGCAGGCGCAGCTCCGTCAGCAGGCCGCCGCCGGGATGGTTGGAAAGGCTGATCTCGGCGCCGGCGCCGCGGGCGATGTTGCGGGCGATGGTCAGGCCGAGGCCGAGCC
>NZ_RZSR01000390.1:0-5138 GCF_004023265.1 Mesorhizobium sp. M1A.F.Ca.IN.020.06.1.1 | reverse complement strand
ACCTTCTCCCACAGGGGGAGAAGGGGAAATCCTCACCACTTTCAAGTAATCACGCTCGGCTTGTTGCGACCGGTGTGGCTCTTGATGCCGGCGATGTCGTCGGCGGCGGCGATGAGGTCGGCGAGCGCTTCCTGCGTGTCGAGGTCATGCCTCGCCTTGTCGGGCTCGTAACGCTCGATATAGACGCGCAGCGTGGCGCCGGAAGTGCCGGTGCCGGAGAGCCGGAGCACGACGCGCGAGCCGCCCTCGAACAGGATCCTGATGCCCTGGTTTTTGCTCACCGAGCCGTCGACCGGGTCGTGATAGGCGAAGTCGTCGGCGCTGGCGATCTTCATGCCGCGCACGCTGGTGCCGGGCAGCGAGCCGAGCTTGGCGCGCAATTCGTCGACCAGTGCGTTGGCGCGGTCTGTCTCGACCTCCTCATAGTCGTAGCGCGAGTAATAGTTGCGGCCGTAGCTTTCCCAGTGCTTGGTGACGATGTCCTTGCAGCTCTCGCCCCGCACAGCGAGGATGTTGAGCCACAGAAGCACGGCCCACAGCCCGTCCTTCTCGCGCACATGGTTGGAACCGGTGCCGGCGCTTTCCTCGCCGCAGATCGTCGCCATGCCGGCGTCGAGCAGATTGCCGAAAAACTTCCAGCCGGTCGGCGTCTCGTAGATGCCGACGCCGAGCTTCTCGGCGACGCGATCGGCCGCTCCGCTGGTCGGCATCGAGCGGGCGATGCCCTTCAGGCCTTCCTTGTAGCCGGGCGCCAGATGCGCATTGGCGGCCAGCATCGCCAGAGAATCCGAGGGCGTTACGAAGATGCCCTTGCCGATGATCAGGTTGCGGTCGCCGTCACCGTCGGAAGCGGCGCCGAAATCCGGCGCGTCCGGCCCCATCATCTCGTCATAGAGATGTTTGGCATGGACCAGGTTCGGATCGGGGTGATGGCCGCCGAAATCGGGCAGCGGCTTGAAATTGCGGCAGGTCCCGGCCGGGGCGCCGAGCCTACGCTCGAGGATCTCCTTGGCATAGGGGCCGGTCACCGCGTGCATGGCGTCGAAGCGCATGCGGAAGCCATATTTGAAATTCGCGCGGATGGCGTCGAAGTCGAACAGGCTCTCCATCAGCTCGGCATAGTCCTTGACCGGGTCGAACACCTCGACCGTCATGCCGCCGGCTTGGAAGGTGCCGATCGTGTCGATGTCGACGGTGCCGATGTCGGCGATCTTGAAGCTCGAGATCGTCTTGGACTTTTCGAAGATCGCGTCGGTGATCTTCTCCGGCGCAGGGCCGCCGTTGCCGGCATTGTATTTGATGCCGAAGTCCTCGTGCGGGCCACCCGGATTGTGGCTGGCCGACAGGATGATGCCGCCAAAGGTCTTGTATTTGCGGATGATGTTGGACGCGGCCGGCGTCGACAGGATGCCGCCCTGCCCGACCATCACCTTGCCGAAGCCGTTCGCAGCGGCCATGGCGATGGCCGTCTGGATGACCTCGCGGTTGTAGAAACGGCCGTCGCCGCCGATCACCAGCGTCTTGCCCTGAAAACCTTCCAGCGCGTCGAAGATCGACTGGATGAAGTTCTCGGCATAGTGCTCCTGCTGGAAGACGGGCACCTTCTTGCGCAGGCCGGAGGTGCCGGGCTTCTGGTCGGTATAGGGTTTGGTAGGGACGGTTTTGATCATGCCTCAGGCAGCCCTTTTTGAAAGCAGCAAGCGATAGAGTTCGACATATTTCTCGGCGCTCTTGTCCCAGGAAACGTCGGCCTTCATGCCCTGGCGCTGGATCGAGGCCCAGGCGGCGGGTCTGGCATGCGCCTCAACGAGGCGACGGATGGCGTGCAGGAGGGCGCCGCCATTGTTCGGCGCGAATTGGAAACCGGTGGCAACGCCGGCCGAAAGTGCCGCCTCGTTGGCGTCGATGATGGTGTCCGCGAGGCCGCCGGTGCGGGCGACGACCGGCACGCAGCCATAGCGCAATCCATAGAGCTGGGTCAGGCCGCAGGGCTCGAAGCGTGAAGGGATGACGATGGCGTCGCAACCGCCCTGCATGATGTGGGAGAGCGCCTCGTCATAGCCGATGACGACGCCGACGCGGCCGCGATGCCGCGCGGCCGCGGCGAGCAGCGAGCCTTCGAGGCCGGCATCGCCCGAGCCCAGAACCGCCAGTCGTGCCCCACGCTGAACGACGCCGTCGACCACGGCAGCCAAAATGTCCATGCCCTTCTGCCAGGTCAGACGGCTGACCACGCAGACGATCGGGCTGTCGTCAGGCTCGAGGCTGAAGCGGTCCTCCACGGCCTTGCGGTTCAGGTCGCGCGCTTCCAGCGTCTCGGCCGAATAGTTGGCGACCAGGTGCTTGTCGGTCGCCGGGTTCCAGATGTCGACATCGATGCCATTGACGATGCCGTAGAGGTCGACGGCGCGCATGTTGATCAGGCCGTCGAGGCCCATGCCGAATTCCGGCGAGCGGATTTCCTGCGCGTAGGTCGGGCTCACCGTGGTGATCGCCCAGGCGGCCTGCAGGCCGGCCTTGAGGAAGCCAACGCCGCCATAATATTCGACGCCATCGAGCTGCATCGCCACGCCCGGCAGGCCGAGCTCGCCGAAAATGCCGGAGCCGAACTGTCCCTGAAAAGCAAGATTATGCACGGTGATCAGCGACGGCACGCCGATCGCATTGCCGTAGCGCATGTAGGCGAGCGTCATTGCCGACTGCCAGTCATGGGCATGCACGAGGTCTGGCTGGTAGCCGGAGATCGCGCCGCCGGCGATGTCGCCGCCGACCTGACTCAGCGCCGCGAAGCGCCGCCAGTTGTCGGGCCAGTCGGAGCCGGAGGCGGTACCATAGGGCCCGCCCTGGCGGTCGAAAAGATGCGGCGCGTCGAGCACGAAGAGCTCGAGCTCGCCGATCTTGACGGCGTGAACCGAAGCCTTGCCGCCCTGCAGCAGCGGGTACTGATAGACGGCCTTCTTTTTCTTGAAGGCGTCCATCACCACCGGGTAGCCGGGGATGAGCGTGCGCATCGCCACGCCCTTGCTGGCGAGCGCGATCGGCAGGGCACCGGTCACGTCGGCAAGCCCGCCGGTCTTGATCAGCGGGAAGATTTCGGGCGTGACGGACAGAACCTGCATGCGCCTAAGATCCACGGCTAAAGTGACAGCTTTGTTGATCAGACTGACAACTTGCCGATCAACCCTATCAGGTTGACAGCTTGTTGATCATATCCTGAGTGATCAGGCAGATGCCCTTTTCCGAAACGCGGAAGCGCTTGGCGTCGAGTGCCGCATCCTCGCCGACCACCAGCCCCTCCGGTATGTGGACGCCATGGTCGATGACGACGCGCTTGAGGCGCGCGTTGCGCCCAACCTGAACGTCGGGCAGCATCACCACTTCCTCGAGCTTCGCATAGGAATTGATGCGCGCGCCGGTGAAGATCAGGCTGCGGCGCAGCGATGCGCCGGAAACGATGCAGTCGCCGGACACCAGCGAGGAGATCGCCTCGCCGCGACGGCCGTCCTCGTCATGCACGAATTTGGCCGGCGGCTTCAATTCGGCATAGGTCCAGATCGGCCAATCCCGGTCGTAGAGATCGAGTTCGGGCGTGACATCGGTCAGGTCGATATTGGCTTCCCAATAGGCGTCCACCGTACCGACGTCGCGCCAGTAAGGCTCCGACTCGTGCGAGGAGCGGACGCAGGATTTGGCGAAGCGGTGGGCGATCGCCTTACCGTGCTGGACGATGTAGGGGATGATGTCCTTGCCGAAGTCGCGGCTGGATCCTGGCTCGGCCGCGTCGCGGCGCAACTGCTCCATCAGGAACTTGGTCTTGAAGACATAGATGCCCATCGAGGCCAGCGCATGGTCCGGCTTGTCCGGTATGCCGGGCGGGTCGGCGGGTTTCTCGATGAAGGAGATGATGGTGTCCTTCTTGTCGACATGCATGACGCCGAAGCCGGTCGCCTCCATGCGCGGCACTTCGAGGCAGCCGACGGTGACATCGGCGCCGGCATCGACGTGCTGGCGCAGCATCAGCTCATAATCCATCTTGTAGATGTGGTCGCCGGCTAGGATGACCATGTATTCGGGGCCATAGGCCTCGATGATATCGATGTTCTGGTAGACCGCATCCGCCGTGCCCTCGTACCACTGCGTTTCCGAGACGCGCTGCGAGGCGGGCAGGATGTCGAAGCTCTCGTTTCGTTCGGGGCGCAGGAAGTTCCAGCCACGCTGCAGGTGGCGGATCAGCGAGTGCGCCTTGTATTGGGTGGCGACGCCGAGACGGCGAATGCCGGAGTTGAGCGCATTGGACAGCGCAAAATCGATGATGCGCGTCTTGCCGCCGAAATAGACGGCGGGCTTGGCGCGCCGGTCGGTCAGCTCCTTGAGGCGGCTGCCGCGGCCGCCGGCCAGCACATAGGCCATGGCATCGCGCGCCAGCGGCTGGGTTCTCTTGATCTCTGCCATCGTTTGCCTCCCTCTTAAGCTGTCCGGACCTTTGCTTCGTCCGCGACGAATTCCAGCATGATCGTCGACAGGGGCGGCAAGAGCATCGTCGCCGACGTGCCGCCCCCTTCCCCGCTCGCCACGATCATGCCGCCATTGCCCATGCCGGAGCCGCCATACTCGGCGGCGTCAGTGTTGATGATCTCGCGCCACTCGCCCGCCTTCGGCAGCGGCACGCGATAGTTCTCGCGCGGCACCGGCGTGAAGTTGGAAATGACGGCTATCGGGTTGCCGTCCGGCGCGCTGCGCAGCCAGGCAAAGACCGAATTGTCGCGATCGTCGACGATCAGCCAGGAGAAGCCTTCCGGCTCGCAGTCGCGCGCATGCAGCGCCGGGCGCGAACGATAGAGGTAGTTCAAGTCCCGCACCGCCTGCCGGACGCCGCGGTGCGGGGCGTGCTCCAGCAGATTCCAGTCGAGCGCGCGTTCCTCGCTCCACTCGCGGCGCTGGGCGAATTCCTGGCCCATGAACAGGAGCTTCTTGCCGGGATAACCCCACATGAAGGCGTAGTAAGCGCGCAGCGTGGCGAATTTCTGCCAGTCGTCGCCTGCCATCTTGTGGAGCGGCGTGCCCTTGCCGTGCACGACCTCGTCATGAGAGAGCGGCAGGACGAAATTCTCGGAGAAAGCGTAGACAAGGCCGAAGGT
>NZ_RZSR01000389.1:0-5147 GCF_004023265.1 Mesorhizobium sp. M1A.F.Ca.IN.020.06.1.1 | reverse complement strand
GGGGATGGTCCAGGTTAGTCGCCAGCGCTGCGTTCCCGCCCACCCCCCTCTGTCCTGCCGGACATCTCCCCCGCAAGGGGGGAGATCGGATGTCGCGTTCGCTTTCGCCAATCGCCAACGGTGCAGGATGAGCCCCGGCGATGAAACTGCCAATCTCCCCCCATGCGCGGGAGATGTCTGGCAGGACAGAGGGGGGTGTGAAGGAACTCAATCTTCGATCCTTTCAATGACCGATCATCATCACCTTTTGCGGCAATTAATGCACGTCCGACTGCCGCTGTCTATTTCGCGCACAACGGTTGCGTTCTAGCTCGCGTTGCCATTGCGGACGCAAAGGCGGACAATGCCTCATCATCAAAACAGGGAGAGAACCCATGATCGAGTACGGTCATTTCATTGGCGGCAAGCGTGTCGCCGGCACCAGCGGCCGCAAGCAGGACGTCATGCAGCCGATGGACGGCTCGGTGCGCGCTACGGTGGCGCTGGCCTCGGCGCAGGAGCTGCGCGCCGCGGTCGAGAACGCCAAGGCCGCGCAGATCAAGTGGGGCGCCACCAACCCGCAGCGCCGCGTGCGCGTGCTGATGAAGTTTCTCGAACTGGTCCAGCGCGACTATGACGAGCTGGCCGACATCCTGGCGCGCGAGCATGGCAAGACCATTGCCGACGCGCGCGGCGACATCCAGCGTGGCCTCGAAGTGGTCGAGGTCTGCATCGGCGCGCCGCATATGATGAAGGGCGAGTTCACCGACGGCGCCGGTCCTGGCATCGACACCTATTCGATGCGCCAGCCGCTCGGCGTCGTCGCCGGCATCACGCCGTTCAACTTCCCGGCGATGATCCCGCTGTGGAAGATCGCGCCGGCGATCGCCTGCGGCAACGCCTTCATCCTGAAGCCTTCGGAGCGCGACCCGGGCGTGCCGATCCGCATCGCCGAGCTGTTCATCGAGGCCGGCCTGCCGGAAGGCGTGCTGAACGTGGTCAACGGCGACAAGGAAGTGGTCGACGCCATCCTCGACGATCCGGACATCAAAGCCGTCGGCTTCGTCGGGTCAACGCCGATTGCGCAGTACATCTATGCGCGCGGCTGCGCGGCGGGAAAACGCGTGCAGTGCTTCGGCGGCGCCAAGAACCACATGATCATCATGCCCGACGCCGACATGGACCAGACGGTCGACGCGCTGGTCGGCGCCGGCTACGGCTCGGCCGGCGAGCGCTGCATGGCGATCTCGGTGGCCGTGCCGGTCGGCAACGACACCGCGAACCGGCTGATGGAAAAGCTGGTACCACGCGTCGAAAGCCTGAAGGTCGGTCCGTCGACCGACTCCTCGGCCGATTTCGGCCCGCTGGTGACACGCCAAGCCCTGGAACGCGTCAAGGGCTATGTCGATATCGGTGTCAAGGAAGGCGCCAAGCTGGTTGTCGATGGCCGCGGCTTCAAGATGCAGGGCTACGAGAACGGCTACTACATGGGCGGCTGCCTGTTCGACAACGTGACGCCGGAGATGCGCATCTACAAGGAAGAGATCTTCGGGCCGGTGCTTTCGGTGGTGCGCGCGCCGACCTATGAGAACGCCATCAACCTCGCCAACGACCACGAGATGGGCAACGGCGTCGCCATCTTCACCCGCGACGGCGACGCCGCGCGTGACTTTGCTTCCAGGGTCCAGGTCGGCATGGTCGGCGTCAACGTGCCGATCCCGGTGCCGATCGCCTACTACACCTTCGGCGGCTGGAAGGCGTCGTCCTTCGGCGACCTCAACCAGCACGGCCCGGACGCGTTCCGCTTCTACACCAAGACCAAGACGGTCACCTCGCGCTGGCCGTCCGGCATCAAGGACGGCGCCGAGTTCGTCATCCCGACGATGAACTGACCGGACGGTTTTCGGCCGCGCGTCCTCGCCGCGTTGCGGCTGCGGGCGCGCGGCAGGCATCAAGGACGGCGCCGAGTTCGTCATCCCGACGATGAACTGACCGGACGGTTTTTTTTCGAGAGCCTCGTGAGAAAGCGCGGTTTGCACCCGCGCTTTCTGTTTGGGGCCTTGCAGAGGAGGCTGGTTGTCCTTCACCTCATCGATATTTGGCGTAGCTTGTCGTCTCGCCCGGTCGTCGCTTGCAACTTCAGATGCATGATTTGCGACGAGACACGTCGAGGCTGCAGCCGCACCTCCTAATGATTCCATCGCCGTGTGATGGAACCAACAGGCCGCCATTCGCCTTAGGCTGTATTCCTGCCATGCGTGCAGGCCAATCAAACAGCGCCGGTGGCAGCCGGGGTTCTCGTCTGGCGCGAGGAGGTGTCGGATGACACGATTTCTTATGGCGACGACGTGCCTTGCGGCGGCAGCGCTGTCGGCCGGCCAGGCCAATGCGGCAGCACAATGCGCACCACGCGCCGACATCATCAAGGCGCTCGGCGACAAGTTCCACGAAAGCGAGGCAGGGCGCGGGCTGATCAATCCGAACGTCGTGCTCGAGATCTTTGTCTCCGACCAAGGCAGTTGGACCGTTCTTGCCTCCGATACCAAGGGGCAGAGCTGTATCCTGTCCGTTGGCGAAGGCTGGGACAGCCCGACGATCACGGCAGCCGTGCCGGGAGCCTAACACTCACTGCGCCACGGCTCGTTCAGTGAAAGCCGCGCCGGCGCCCGCTTCAACGCCCGCTTGTCTACCGGGCGCAGCTTCACCATATCGAATGCAGGGAGTGATAAATCTCCCTGCGACAGACCGGAAACCAGAAGGAGTGACGTGATGGCGACGTCGAGTCCGGCCTGGAGCGTTCCGGCACACTGAGGCGGCCGAATGTGCCTCTTTTGCCGGAATGCCACGGCGAAGGAGGTGCCCATGGCACGCAGATTTTCGTTCCGAGTGGTGAAGGCGGCAGTCGCCGGCGCCGTCATGGCTTTGCCGGCAGTCCCAGTGCAGGCGCAAGTCCTCTGCGGGGGCCATGACGATCTGGTCGCGGGGCTGGCAGAGACGTTCGAAGAGAAGCGGCTGGGCTATGGCCTGGGTGGAGACGTCGCCATCTTCGAGGTGTTTGTGTCGGCGAGCGGAACCTGGACCATCCTGATGACCGACGTTAAGGGCCAGAGTTGCATCCTGGCGGCCGGCGAGGGATGGGAGCACACGCTGGCCACCGCGGTCCGGCACCCGGGCGGGTGAACTGCGTAACCGGACAGTTCAGCTAAGGCGGAACCGCTCCGGTCAGCGCGTCGCGGCCGCCTCGGCGTGGTGGCGTAGCAGCGCCATCAATTTCTTGGCGTCCTTGGCGGCGGCTTCCTCGTCGCCGTCGAGGATAGAGCGGATCAGCGCGACGTGGTGCTCGGCCGATTCGGCGAGCCCGGTATCCGCCTTGTAGCGGAACCAGAAGCGCCGGCTGTGCGTCTGCAAGGGCGCCGCCACGCGCGCCGCGAATGGATTGCCGGCGGCGATCGCCAGCGCCTCGTCAAGTTGCTTGTCGGCCTGAATGAAGGAAAGCACGTTGCCGGAGATCACTGCCTTCTGCATGGCGAGGGCTGCCTCGTGAAACAGGTCGGCCGCCTCGCGGGTGACGAAGCGGGCGGCCGAGCGGGCAAGCACCACCTCGATGCCGCGCCTGGCATCGATGACGCGCAGCCAGTCGCCGGGGTGGAGCGGAGCGACCGCGATGCCGGCGCGTGGTCTGACGTCGAGCAAGCCCTCCCAGGCCAGCCTTTGGATCGCTTCGCGCACCGGGGTACGGCCGAAGCCGAGCCGCTCGATCAGTGCACGTTCGGTGACGAAGCATGAAGGCGCCAGTTCAAGAGTGACGATCATGTGCTCCAGCACACGATAGGCCCTGGTCGCAACCGGCTCGAAGGTTCCGCTCGTGTCGTTGGATATCAATGCGGATATCAATGGGCCAGCTCCTGATATATTTTTCATTTATCATAGCGGATTCAGCATTGACAGCCCGCGTCTTAATAAATATACCGCTGATATATCAGACGGAGAGATAGCCATGTGGGCCGGAGTTTTCCCTGCAGTCACGACCAAATTCACCCCCGACGACCGCCTCGATCATGCCGAAATGGAGCGTTGTTTCTCCTTGCAGATGGAGGCCGGCTGCGACGGCATCATCGTCTGCGGCTCGCTCGGCGAAGGGCCAATGCTGTCGCATGACGAGAAGATCGAAGTGCTGAAGACGGCGCAGAAGGTCGCCGGGACAAAGCCGGTGCTTCTGACCGTCAACGAACCCGGCACCCGCGAGGCGGCAAGCATCGCACGCCGCGCAGCCAAGGAAGGCGCCAACGGCCTGATGGTGGTGCCGAGCCCGATCTACCACACCAATGCCGAAGAGACGGTCGCCGCACTTCGCGCCGTCGCGGAGGCCGGCGACCTGCCTGTCATGATCTACTCCAACCGGCTCGCCTATCGCGTCGACGTCACTGTCGACCTGATGGAGGAGCTGGCGTCCGACAAGCGCTTCGTCGCAATCAAGGAATCGTCGGACGACATCCGCCGCTCGACCGAGATCATCAATCGCCTCGGCGACCGCTACGACCTCTTCACCGGCGTCGACAACCTCGCCTTCGAGGCGCTGTCGGTCGGCGCCATCGGCTGGGTGGCGGGCCTTGTCACGGCCTTCCCGCGTGAGACCGTCGCCATCTACCAGTTGATGAGAAAAGGTCGCCGCGAAGAAGCGCTGAAGATTTACCGCTGGTTCAGGCCACTGCTCGACCTCGATGTCTCGACCTACCTGGTCCAAAACATCAAGCTTGCCGAAGTGCTGGGGATCGGTACCAATGACCGCGTTCGCATGCCGCGCCAGCCGCTGTCGGGCGAGCGCCGGAAGGCGGTGGAAAAGATCGTCAGGGATGCGCTGGCCGCGCGGCCGGAACTGCCGGCGTTCTGATAGCCTTCTGCTCCCGTTCACGCGGAGCAGATGGCGGCAGACAGACGAGGGACAACGCCAGCGTGCAAGGAAATGCCAAGCCGACCGAAGAGTGGCGCCCCCCTTCATCCGCCCGTCGGGCGCCTTCTCCCCGTGACCGGGGAGAAGGGGAAGATATCGCCATCATCGGCGGCGGCATCATCGGCATTTGCGCCGCCACCTTGCTCGCGGAGGCGGGACGCAGCGTCACCATTTTCGATCGGACGGGCATTTGCGAGGAGACGAGCTCCGGCAACGC
>NZ_RZSR01000388.1:0-5151 GCF_004023265.1 Mesorhizobium sp. M1A.F.Ca.IN.020.06.1.1 | reverse complement strand
GGTTCTGGGGTGTCGTCTCGACGCTGGCATCGGCAAGATCGCGCAGGCGCCGCCAGGTCTCGACGCCGAGCGCCGAGTTGATCTGGCGGACATGAACGCGCGCGCCGGTCTCGGCCGCCGCCAGCAGCGCCCGCGCGATGCCGTTGGCCTCGGCCAGTGGTGGCCGGCTTTCGCGGAACGCTGCGATGTCGCAAGCATGAACGCGCCCGGCGCTGCCCACCAGCAGCGATTGATCGCCGGGCGAGATGCCGACGATCGTCTTGATAGAGCTCATCCGCTTGAGCGCGTGAAGAACGGTGTCCACCGTCGGAAAAAGAAACGGCTCTGGGACATCCGCCGTGAAAAGCTCGATCGATACCGGAGCAAGCGCCGCCAGCCCTTCGAGACTGTCCAGCCTCTCGCTGACAACAGCCTGGAAGCCGACATCGACGTTGAGCTTGCCTTCGGCCATCGACGTCTTCTCGGCAAGCTGGTCTGCCGTCGCCGTCCAGGGCTCGTCGGTCGGCATGTCGAGCACCGTCGTCACGCCGCCTAGCGCGGCCGCATGCGTGCCCGAAGAGAAGTCTTCCTTGTGGGTCAGTCCCGGTTCGCGCAGATGCGCGTGCGCATCGACGAGACCGGGCAGCAGCAGATAGCCGCTTGCGTCGATCACCTTCCGCGCTTCGGCCGCGTCTCCTGGCTGGATCAGGGCCGCGATCCTGCCGGCGTTGATGGCAATGTCGCGGCGGGCTTCGCTATCTGCGTTGACGATCGTCGCGCCGCGGATGAGGGTTTCGAACATTCCGCTGTTCAGCCGGCACGCTTGCCGGCCAACGTCCGGTGATTGTCCAGCCAGTACCGCGCGATGTCGGCGCGCCGCATGAAGATCGCCCCCGGCGTCTTTTGCACGTGCTCGATCACCTCGCGCAGGCCGGACGCCCGGTTCGGCTGGCCCATCCAGCGCGCGTGCACGCAGATGTTGAGCATCCGTCCGCCCGTCTCTTCCGCCTCCCAAAGCATGTAGTCGATGGCCGAGCGGCAATCCTCGGCGAAGTCGCGCGGATTGCTGTAACCCGGCGCGATGAGGAAGCGGCTGTCGTTGAGCGTCTTGGAATAGGGCACGACGAGGATTTTCTCCTCGCCATGGTCGACGAAATAGGGCAGCTCGTCGTTGCAGGGATCGGAGTGGTAGAGAAAGCCGCCCTCGCGCACCAGCAGATCGCGGGTGTTGACGCTTGGAAACGAGCGGCAGTTCCAGCCGAGCGGCCGCCGGCCAAGCACCTTCTCGTAAAGCGCGATCGCTTCGTGCAACTGCCGCTCCTCTTCCTCGCGCGGCATGCCGGGATAATCGGTCCAGCGCAGCCCGTGACCGAGCAGGTCGTGGCCGCGCGCATTCATCCACTCGGCGACGGCGGGATTCTTTTCCAGCGCCACCGCGCAAGCCGACACCGTGATCGGCACATCGTAGCGGTCGAACAGCCGAGCCAGCCGCCAGACGCCGGCCCGGCTGCCGTATTCGAAATGCGTTTCGGTGCCGAGGTCGCGATGCGGTGAAAGGCCGGGGTTGTTGTACTCGCCCCAATTGTCGTTGCGGCCGTCATCCAGCCAGTTGTACTCCGACCCTTCCTCGTAGTTCAGCACGAGATTGATCGCGACTTTCGCGCCGTCCGGCCAGATGACATAGGGCGGGTTCGGTCCATAGCCGACGAAGTCGCGCGGCTGGACCGGTTGTGAGGCAGCGCTTGTCATGGCAATCCCTCTCACTTCGTCTCGTTGGCCGAAATCCAGTCCATATAGGCGTGGAACGCCTCCTTGCCCGGGCGCGGCCGCCATGCCGTATCACGCATGATCCTCGCGATGTCGTAGGCGCCCCACATGCCGCCTTTCAGCGACACGTCCTGTACGATATTGGCGTCTTCTCCGGGCGTCATCTCAACCTTCAGCGCCGGAACGCGCTCCTTTGCCCAGGCGATGATCTCGCCGATGGTCTGGCCGGAGCCGGAGCCGATATTGTAGTGGCGGTAATTGAGGCGCGGCGCATCAAGCAGCGCGAGGATCGCGGCAGCGACATCGGTCGAGGCAAGATAGTCGCCCACCGGCTCCAGACTGTTCGGCCGGATCGTTTCGCCGGCCAGGGCCATGTGCGCAACACGGTTGGGGACATGGCGGAAGTTGCGGCTCTCGGTCGCGCGATCCATCGGGCCGTAGACGGAAGCAAGCCGGACCGAAACCGCCGACAGGCCGAACAGGTCGGCATAGCGGTTGGTCACCATCTCGGAGGCGAATTTGGAGATGCCGTAAAGCGTCAACGGCGCGACGTAGCCGTCCTCCGGCAGCGGCTCGCCGCTCCAGTCGGGGCCATTGTGTCGATAGATGGCTCCCGAGCTGACATAGATGAAGCGCTTCACGTTGGCCCGCGCGCGTGCCCATTCGAGCATGCGCACTGTGCCCATGAGATTGACATCGACGATGCGAGCCGGGTCCTCGGCCTCCGGCTGGCGCTTGGCCTCCGAGGCGCTGCCGCGCGAAATCGGTGTGATCGTCGCGCCATGTACGATCGCGGTGATGTGCTCGTTGTCGAGTGCGGCGGACCACCCCGCCGGGTCGAGGATATCCGCGCTGATCACTTTGAGCCGGTCGCGCACCGGAGCGAAATGCCTTTCGGCCGCGGCGTCGAGGCCGGCGCGATCCAGGATGACGGCGCGCGCGGCAGGGTCGCGGTCCAGCCAGGCACGCGCCACCACGCTCATGACGAAGCCGGTGCCGCCTGTGACGAGAAGGGTCATGTCTTGGAGCCTCCTATGCTGGAAATTGATTCAACGCACCGCATAGCCGCCATCCACCAGGAGGTCCGTGCCGGTGACGAAGGAAGCGTCGGACGAAAGCAGAAAGGCGCAGGCGGCTGCGATCTCTTCGGGCTCGGCAATTCGTCCGAGCAGATGCGCAGGTCCTAGACCCTTGTCGGCCGCCTCCAGACTGGACCAGCGCTGCAGCAGGCGGGCGGTCGCGACCGCTCCGGGCGACAGGCTGTTCACCCGGATGTTCTGATCCGCATGGTCGATCGCCATCGCCTTCGCCAAATGCACAAGCCCCGCCTTCGCCGCGCAATAGGCCACCGCCTTGCCGACGGCGACGCGCGCGAATTGCGAGCCGATGAAGACGATCGACCCGCCGCCGCTCGATGCCATCAGCGGCACCGCGAATTTGGAGATCAGGAACGCGCCGGTCAGGCTGACGTCGAGTTCCAGCCGCCACTTGTCGACTGAAAGGTCGGCGACGGTGCCGTCGGTCGAGGGAGCCGCGGCGTTGTGGACCAGACCGTCCAGCCGGCCGAATGCTTGAGCTGTCGCGTCGACAGCATCTTGGACCGAGTCCGGATCGGTGACATCACAGTCGACAGCCAGAGCATTCGGCCCAAGGCTGGCGGCAAGCGCCTTCGTCGATGCTGTGTCCCGATCCGAGCAGGCGACACGGGCTCCCTCGTCGGCGCAGCGGCTCGCGATCGCCGCGCCGATGCCGCTCGCGGCGCCCGTGATCAGAACGAACTTGCCCTCCAGACGGGGGGGAAGGGCGCTGTTCACGGCTCGCCTCCGCACGGCTGCGCAACCGCTACACTGACCGGGCGCCGCCGCAGATTGATGCAAGCCGCAACCGCCACCAGAATGCCGCCGGTGCCGAGCACAAACAGCATGGCCTGCGGCGCGGTACGCTCCATCAGTCCCGCGGCGAGACCCGGCGTCAGGATGTTGCCGATCGAATAGAGCAGAAGCAGCGTCCCCGAAGCCGCCACCATGTGCCGGCTGTGCATGCGCGAATTGGCGAAGGCGATGGCCACAGGATAGACCGTGAGCGCGGTTGCTCCATAGAGGAAGAACAGCAGGAAGAGCAGCGGTAGCGGTCCGCTGCCCAGCCAGGCGATAGAGGCGCATAGCGACACGGAAAGCAGTCCCTGGACAAGCAACATGATGCGCCTGTCGAACCGGTCGGACAGCCATCCGATAGGCGTCTGCGCCAGCATGCCGGCAATGCTGACGGTCGTCACCAGGCCGACAGTGGCGGCGGCGGACAGTCCGATCTTGGCGCCGTAGATTGGCGTCAGCACGAAGATGTTCATGTTGGTGATGCCTGCCTGGAAGATGCTGACCACCGTTACCGGAGCGAGACGCAGCAACTGGATGACGCCGTAGCGTTCGTCATGCGCCGGGATATCGGCCAGGGACGGCTCGGTTTGCTCGGCGGGCAGGGCAGGCCAAGGCCTGGAGACAAACCGTGCAAGCGCCGACAAGAGCACCGTCGCCGCGCTGACGGCGAACAAATGCGGCGAATGCGCGCCGACGATCTCCAGCAGCAGCTGTCCGAACAGCACCGCGACCGCCGTCGTCAGCATGTAGATGGAGAACAGCCTGCCGCGATTGTGCTGGTCGGCATAGAGGTTGATCCAGCTTTCGCAGACAACGAACATCGCCGCCATGGCAAGCCCGCCGAGCAGCCGGAGGCAAAGCCATGCCGGCATGAAATCGGTGAGCGCGAATCCCGAGGCGGCAAGGCTTGCAAGCACGGTGATGGCGAAGAAGGCGCGCTCATGGCCGACGCGCGACACCAGCGGACGCGCGACGATGCAGCCGATGAGAAATCCGACCGGATAAGCGGTCAGCACGAGTTGCACTTCGGAAGGGTCGATTCCCGGCGCGCTCAATGCCAGCGAGACCGCGGTGGTCAGCATGGCGCTGCCGGTGCCGGCCAGGCAGACGCGCGCCATGATCGGCAGGATGGCGCGCGACCGTTCGGCCTGACGCCAGAGGCGGCCCAGTGAAGCTGGCCTCGTCATGAACGGTCGCTCGCCTCGTCCGGATGCCTGGGACTCTCCAGCGCTTCCGCCGGAATGTGGCAGGCGATCTCGTGCGTGGCGGACATCCTGCGGATCGGTGGCGGTTCCCTGTCGCAGATCGAACCCAGCTTGCGATGGCAGCGGCTGGCAAAGCGGCAGCCGCGCGGGACATCGACGGGGCTCGGCGTGTCGCCGGTCAGCGTGATGCGGTTGCGCTCTGCCCCTTCCGGTTTGGTGCTGCGGATCGCCGAGATCAGCGCCTCGGTGTACGGATGGGTCGCACCGCCGAAGATCTCCTCGACGGTGCCTTTTTCCATCACCTTGCCGAGATACATCACCACGAC
>NZ_RZSR01000387.1:0-5167 GCF_004023265.1 Mesorhizobium sp. M1A.F.Ca.IN.020.06.1.1 | reverse complement strand
GGCGTGCTTGCCGTGCCGGAGTTCACCAGTGCCGCCGAAAAGACGATTGCCGGCGAGGTGACCTATCGCGAGCGCATCGCGCTGCCGCCCAATGCCGTGCTTTCGGTCGAACTCGCCGACATCTCGCTGGCCGGCGCGCCGGCGACGCTCGTCGGCCAGCGCAAGATCGTCGTGGCCGGCCAGGTGCCGATCAAATTCGAGATCGGCTTCGATCCCAAGGCAATCCAGCCCGGCAGGGCCTACGCGCTGCAGGCCCGCATAACGGTCGATGACCGGCTGATCTTCCTCACCGACACTCGCCACCAGGTCGATCCGCTGGACGGCAAGCCGCAGACCATCGTGCTGAAGAAGGTCACGTCGTAGCCTGGTTCGCAAAATTTCCGACACGCCGGAAACGCATAGAGACGAGGGATCGCGGCCGCTTCTGCGTCAGCCCCGGGAGTTCCGGTCTCTCGTCCGCCACCGCGTGCGCCACCATAACGGATTCGGCAAATGTTAACGGGGCGCGAAGAAGCGCGTCGCAACCATAGTGGCCCCGATTGACCGCGACCCCGCGACCACCTAGTTTCCCTCGTCAAATGGGGATGGGGTTCCCCCGAAACCGCCCGAGCTTTTCGCATCTGGGCTGATGACTCCTGCCAGGCGTGCTTTCGCGCGGCAGGATTTCTTTTTCCGCTCGCACACGCCTGTCTTGATGGCGCGATTCCCGCGAGGAATCGCTTTGTGGAAAGGCAAAGAAGCGATGAGCCTTGCGGCCTGCGCCCTGGTCCTGATCGGCGGCTTCCTCGGCGGTGTTTCCCGCTTCTTCCTGTCGGGCCTTTTCGGCCGCAGCGTCGGCGAGACCTTTCCCTGGGGCACGCTGGTGGTCAACGTCTCCGGCGCGCTTGCCATCGGCGCCTTCGCAGGCGCGGCGCGGGCCGTCGGCGGCATCTTTTCCGCCGAACTCGTGCGCGACCTGATCGTGGTCGGTCTGTTCGGCGGCTACACCACGGTTTCGTCCTTCTGCCTGCAGACGCTCAACCTCGCGCTCGACGGCGAGCGGCGGCTCGCCGCTCTCAACATCGTGGCTTCGGCGGCGCTCTGCGTGCTTGCCGTCGCCTTTGGGTTTTGGACCGTCGTGCGGATGGCGGGGTAGGGCGCATGTTTGGAAACGATAGACAGACAGCCATGCGGCTTTATCTGGCGGTGGGCTGCGGCGCGGCCATCGGTTCGCTGGCGCGCTTTTTATGCGGCTACGTCGTCGTCTCGCTGCTGGGCTGGAGCCCGCTGCTTGCAACGGCGTTCGTCAACGTCGTCGGCTCCTGGGTCATCATGTTCTTTTCCACGCTGACCCGGCCGGATGGACGCTTGATGGTCGGCCCGGCCGGCCGCCAGTTCGTGACCGGCGGCTTCTGCGGCGGTCTCACCACCTTTTCGTCGATGAGCCTCGACACCTTCATCCTGCTTCTCGAGGGCGACCTCGGCCTTGCGGCGACCTATCTTGTCAGTGTGGTGGTGCTGTCGCTTGCGTCGGCCTGGCTCGGCTATCTCATGGCGACCAGGTTCAACCGCTTGCCGATCACCAGGTGATCAGGGAGGAGAGCATGGCACTTCTCGCCGGCTCGGAGGCCTCCGGCGCAGCCGCGGGCATCGCCCGTTCCTAAAGCCTGCACGGCCGGCCCGCTCCAACAAAAAGGCGGCCCGAGAGCCGCCTTGCCGGGACCGAAGCGTCTCAGCCGACGATCTCGGTGTCGGAGAACCAGTACCTGATCTCCTGCGCGGCGGTCTCCGGCGCGTCCGAGCCGTGCACCGAATTTTCGCCGATCGACAGCGCATGCACCTTGCGGATGGTGCCCTCGGCCGCATTGGCCGGGTTGGTGGCGCCCATCACTTCGCGGTTCTTGGCGATGGCGTTCTCGCCCTCCAGCACCTGCACGACGGTCGGGCCCGACGACATGAATTCGACCAGCTCGCCGAAGAAAGGACGATCCTTGTGGACGGCGTAGAAGCCTTCGGCCTCGCGGCGGCTCATCCATACGCGACGCGACGCGACGACGCTGAGGCCCGCGTCTTCCAGCATCTTGGTGATGGCGCCGGTCAGATTGCGCTTGGTGGCATCCGGCTTGATCATGGAGAAGGTGCGTTCGATCGCCATTGGGTCGTCCTTGTTCTGGGAATGGAAATTGGAGTGGCGGGCTCTATACAAGCCGCTTGGCGGCTTGCCAAGGGGAGGCGGCTTCTGGTCAAGGCCGGCTGTTTGCGGGATAATTGGACGGCTGAGAGCGCGCTTCGCGTGCAGTCCGGAGCGCCGCGGCAGCGGAGCAGGAGGCGATGAACCGGGCCCACCTCAAACGCGACGATATCGCCGGCATTTTCTTGATGGCCGTGGTCCTTGCCGTGATCGTCTTCGTCCTGCTGTTCTTTCCACAAACCGGACAGCAGAATTTCGGCTTCGGCCCGGAATGGCAATGCGCCCGCATGGGAGAGGGCGATCCGATCTGCGTCAGGCTGGTCGAAAAGGATGAAGCCGGAAAATTCCCGCCTTGAGGGGGAGTGGCCGGCAGGCCAGAGCGGGGCGCCGCGCGTGAAACGCCGACTTCTTCTCTCGCAAGTAGGCGCCGCAGCTGTTGAGGCGCCCACTCTGTCACCTTCGGCGACATCTTCCCACAAGAGGAAGATTAGCGCTTACGCCGCCGCGGCGACCTGCCGGCCGATTCCGCCATGCAGGTCGAGGCAGCGTTCGAACCATTCGGCAACGCCGTCGCCCGTCTCGAGCAGCTGGTAGGGCGAGGCGACGCGCGCCCATTGCAGCGCCCCGAACACGATGTAGTCGGCAAACAGCGGCGATGTCCCGCCGATGAAAGGCTGATAGCTGAGCATCGAGCGCAGCGGCTCGAGCGAGGCACGAAAGCCGGCAAGCCCCTCGTCGCGGCCGGCCACCACCTCTTCGAGCCGCTTGCCGAGCCGCTGCTCGCGGCTCTCGCGGAAATAGGCGCGGTTCGCCTCGTCCTGCATGCTGTGCAGATCGGTGAGCAGCACCGTCATGAGGTAAGGATGGATGGTGAGCTGCGACCAGCGTTCGATGAAGCGCGCCGTCGCCTTGCCGCCTTCGCCGCCGAACAACGTCGGCCGCTCGGGGTAGGCTTCGTCGAGATAAAGTGCGATGGCGAAGGAATCGGCCACCACGCGCTCGCCATCGCGGATCACCGGCACCGTCTTCGAGACGCCGCCTTCCACCTTGGGGACTTCCAGGAAGCGCGTCGGCACCTTGGTGGCGTCGAGCCTTTTGTGGGCCAGCGCCATCTTCGTCTTCCAGCAATGCGGACTGAATGGGCGTTTTGCGTCGTGGCCGACGAGATCATAGAACAGAATGGTCATTACGGTTCCTGCGGGTTACGAAGAGCCGGGATTCGTTGCGAGCCGGATGGAAGAATGAAACAGCATTTCATGATGTTTGCGGCCTACAATCAATGGGCCAACACGCGCATCTATGATGCCGCCGCCGATCTCAGCGAAGAGGAACTCGGCCGCGATGTCGGCGCCTTCTTCGGCTCGATGCTGGGCACGCTCAATCACCTGCTCGTCACCGACCGCGTCTGGATGAAGCGCTTTACGGGCGAGGGGGACGCGCCCTCAAACCTTGCGACGATCCTCTATCGCGCCTTCCCGGGCTTGCGCCTGGCACGCGAGGCCGAGGACAGGAGGATTGTCGACTGGATGGGCGGCATGACCGATAAGGCGCTCACCGGGCGATTTTCCTATATGACCACCGACATGCGCACCGTTTCGCAGCGGCTGGCGCCGGCGCTCAGCCATCTCTTCAATCACCAGACCCACCATCGCGGCCAGGCGCATATGTGCCTTACCGTCCTCGGCAGACCCTCGGTGTCGCTTGACCTGATGCAGTTCCAGCGCTCCGAAGAAGGCCGCGCCTACGCCTGAAGCTTACGGGAGTCCGGTTGGCCAATTCAAAAAAATTAAGAAACACTTCAATTTCGTCTATATTTTTAAAGCAGAAGTATCGTTTTTGAAAAATACGATTCGTCACATGCGAAATAGCTAAAGAAACCGAAAGGGCACTCTCGGCGTATTTCTGTCTCAAAAGCTACGCGCTCTAGAAAAGCGCAACAAACGGTGCAAGGCGGAAATACAAAACCACAGGGAGAGTGTCATGGCCAGTATCGTAAAAAGATTCGCCAGCACATTGGCGAGTGGTGCAATCGTCGTTGCTCTTGCCATGCCTGCGAGCGCCCAGAGCGTCGGGGTCGGCAGCCTCGGCGGCGTATCCGTAGGCGGCAACAGCGCCGACGCCAATGCGGGCGGCCCAAATGGGGCTGACGGCAATGCATCCTTCGGCGGCAGCAACAGCAGCGCCAGGGTTTCGATCGGCGGCGCAAGCGGCGGCAGCGGAAACGCCACCATCGGCGGCAGCAGTTCCACGGCCACCGCATCCATCGGCGGCACCAACGGGGCTGGAGCCGATGCGACTTTGGGCAACGGCACCAATAGCGCGCTCAACGTGACGACCGGCGGCACGAGCGGCGCTGGCGTCGCCCTCGGCGCGGGCGCCGCCGTTCCTGGAACCGTCGGCGCGACGCCGCCGGGAACGACGAACCTGTCCTCCGCCGTCGCGCAAATGTCGAGCAGCCAGTTGTCGCGGATGAAGAAGCGCTGCGTCGATGTGCTCAGCAGCGAGGGCACCTATGATCGTGATCTGAGGGCGCTCTGCCTGATGATTTCGCGTCGTTGACGGCGCGCTGACGAGCGCCTCTGGCCAATCGCAAAGCCGCCGCTGCGTCGGCGGGCCTTCTTCAGCTGGTATCGCGGTGCGGCGCGCTCGACGCCTGGTTAACCACATTCCCATTGAAGCCAATATATTAGGACTTCGTTTGCGCTCGCGCTCCACAATAGGCCAGTTGTAGTGGGAGCAATGCCATGCGCATCGATTTGTCCCCCACCAGTTGGGGCAGGGTCGCGCTGGTCACCGTTGCCGGCACGGCATTCTTCATTGCCGCGGCCTTCTTCGTCGATTCCTTCAACTTCGCCTCGCTGTCACCCGAAGCGCTGCTCTGGGCCAAGCTCACCGACCTGTTCCTGCCGCTCATCCTTGGCGGCTCCTTCCTTTTCTTCCTAATGTGGAAGATGCGCCAGCTGGCCATCGCCCAGAAGGAGCTCAGCATCATTGCCG
>NZ_RZSR01000386.1:0-5167 GCF_004023265.1 Mesorhizobium sp. M1A.F.Ca.IN.020.06.1.1 | reverse complement strand
GCCCCCCGCCGTTCTGGCGAAGTCACGCCAGCGCGCCCAGCCGGCCAGTTCCGCCTCGTCATTGCTGAGATAGAGCAGGCCGCAGCGGCGAAAGCCGGTGTCCTGGCCGCTTTCTGCCGCAAAGCACTCCCAGAGATCGAGGCTGCGCGTCGCCATCGGCAGTTCGCGGGCGTCGCGGTTCTGCTGGCGACACCATCCCCAGTTCCTGCTGGATTGCTCGGCGCCGATGCGTCCTTTTTCGACAAGCGCGACCTTCAAGCCGCGCCTAGCCAGGTAGTAGGCCGCGAAGACGCCGACGATGCCTCCGCCGATCACCACCGCATCCGCGGATTGCGGCAGTTCGCCGGATGTCTCGATCTGTTGCAGCGGCGCGCGCATGGTCCTCTCTCTGCTTCGAGGCTCGAATCTAGCGCGTTGCGCAGGCAGCCGCTGCCGCAGTTATGCTTCAGGCAGAATTTTATTCCGTAGCGCGCAATGAAATCGAGAGTCCCTGCGTGTCAGAGCAGGCCCATCGGATAGACAGGCCTGCGGGCTGTGGTAGTGTCACGGCTAGAGAAGTGGCGGCATTTTGTGCTGTGGCTTGCGTTCTTCGGAGATGGACGTGAAACTGGATCGGATCGACATCAAGATTCTGCATGAATTGCAGAAGAACGGCCGCATCACCAATGTGGAATTGGCCGAACTGGTGCACCTGTCGCCGAGCCCGTGCCTGATGCGGGTCAAGAAGCTCCAGTCGGAAGGTTATATCGAGGGCTATTCCGCGCAGGTCAACATCGGCAAGCTCGGCCAGACACTGACCGTGTTCACCGAAATCACCTTGAAGAACCATCGCCAGGTGGACTTTGCCCGCTTTCTCGCCGTCGTCGAGAAGATCGATCAGGTCATCGAATGCCACCTCGTGTCGGGCGGTTACGACTATCTGATGAAATTCGTGACCGCCGGGATTGGCGAGTACCAGACGATCATGGAGCGGCTGACCGATATGGATATCGGCATCGACAAGTATTTCAGCTTCGTGGTGCTGAAGTCGCCGATCGTCAAATCGCACATGCCGCTGCCCAGCCTGTTTCCCATGTAGTCAGCGGGTAGCTGTGCCGGGCGCTGCAGTTGTCTGCTGCGGTCCGGGCTACAGGACCCCGGGCTGCAATAGTGCGCGCAACGCTTTCAACTCGGCTTGCATCTCGGCGATCATCCAGGCGCGGATATCGGAGACGATCGGCCGCACTGGCCGTGAGCGAGGTGCAATCAATTCATGGATCCGTCCGGTGTTGATCTGCCTGTCCGAGGCCGGAACGAGCGTTGCCTGAAGCAGTGCCCTTGAGACATTGCTGAGCCAGCCGAGCGCCACGCCTTCTCCGTTCATCGCGGCTTGAAGCACGACCGCGTAGTCCGAGAATTCGAGCCATTTCGCCCTGCTGGTCTTGCGGTGGGCTACGCTGCCCCAGGCGTCCAGCCACTGCTCCTTGGCGTCGGTGAGATGAAGCAGGATATGACCTTCGCCGTCCGAGTCATGGTTCAAGCGGCCGTGGTGCGACAGATAGGATGGGCTGCACACCGGAACGATGATTTCCGGCGAGAAGGCCCAGCGGTGATAGTGGGTGTCGTCGTCGGCCAGGATTCTGGTGGCAAGCTCGACATTCTCGGCGGGTCCTCGCAGAACGCCGGCGATGAGTTCGAACCTCAGGTCCACGTCGGGAAATCGCGTGTTGAACGCCGTTAACCTCGGAACGAACCAGTGCGTAGCGAGAGAGCTCGAGAGCGAAAGGGTAACCACCGGCTTTGCGGCACTGTTCCGCTTGATCGTGCCGATCGCCTCCTCGATGCTGTCAAATCCTTCCCGTACAGCCGAATAGAGGGCGCGCCCCTCCGGGGTCGGGGACAATCCCGTTGGACCGCGCGTGAACAGAGCCACGCCGAGATCGACCTCCAGCTGAGCGATGCTGCGGCTGATCGAGGGTTGCGTGACGTTGAACTCGCGCGCTGCGGCCGTGAAACTTCCTGAACGGACAGCGGCCTCGAAAACGAGGAGTCCGCGTGCGGATGGAACGAGTTTTGCGAAGCCAGCCATACGCCAAGCGTATAGCCGCCCCAACAATTTTCAAGCTTTCCTGCAGTCCTGCAAATCGCGAACTATAACCCTCATGAATGGTTCGGAGCAGCATGTGCCGGCAGCGGCATTCCAAGCGGGGAGCACATCCGGCGATCCACTGCTTCAGCCGTTTCGGCTCAAGGGTCTAACGCTGCGCAACCGCGTCGTCAGCACCAGTCATGCCTCAATGCTGGACGAGGGTGGCCTGCCGCTCGAGCGCTATCAGCGCTATCATGAAGAGAAGGCGCGCGGCGGCCTGGCGATGACTATGGTCGGCGGCTCGGCTATGACGTCGCCCGATTCGAGCTGGGGCGGCGGTCAGCTGGATCTTTCCAGCGATAGCATCATCCCCCATCTCCAATCGCTGTCGCAGCGAATTCATCGCCACGGCGCGACGGTCATGTGTCAGGTCTCGCATCTCGGCCGGCGCGCTACTGCCTATGCCAGTCACTGGTTGCCCCCGGTTGCGCCGTCACGCGTCCGCGAGACGCGAAACCGGAATTTCCCCAAAGAAATGGACGCCGCGGACATCGACAGGATCGTCAAGGACTACGCCAGTGCCGCCAGGCGCTGCGTTGACGGCGGCCTGGACGGCGTCGAGACCGTCACCGGCGGCCATCTGATCGGCCAATTCCTGTCGCGCAGAACCAACAGGCGCACGGACGCTTTCGGCGGCTCGCTGGAAAACCGCGCGCGCTTCGGGCTGATGGTTCACGAAGCGATCCGCCGCGCGGTGGGCGACGACTTCGCCGTCGGGATCCGCTTCGTGATCGACGAGGCGGTCGACGACGGATCGGATTTCGAGGAAGGCCTTGCCTTCGCCCGGCTGTTCGAGCGCGAAGGCCATGTCGATTTCTTCAACTGCATCTTCGGCCGTATGGACACCGACTTGTCACTGGCCGAGCAGAATATGCCCGGCATGTTTATCAGGAGCGCGCCGTTTCTGCCGTTGGTTGGGCAGTTCAAGCGGGAAACCAGGCTGCCGGTCATCCACGCCGCCGCCATCAGGGACGTAGCCACGGCGCGGCACGCGATCCGCGCAAACCTTGTCGATCTGGTCGGCATGACCCGGGCGCATATTGCCGACCCGCATATCGTCAACAAGGTGATGCGGGGCGAAGAAGACCGCATCCGCCCGTGCATCGGCGCGTCCTACTGCCTGTACAAGAAGGTCCATTGCATTCACAACCCCGCCAGCGGCCATGAAACGACCGTCAGCCACATCATTGACCGGACCGAAACGCCGAAACGGGTGGTCGTCGTCGGCGGCGGTCCGGGCGGAATGGAGGCGGCCCGGGTCGCCGCCGAGCGCGGGCACAGCGTGACCTTGTTCGAAGCCGGGGCCCGGCTCGGCGGGCAGGTGCTCGTTGCGGCCTCGGCTTCCGACCGCAAGGATCTGTTCGGTATAGTCGACTGGCGCATCGACGAAGTCGCGCGCCTCGGCGTAGACGTCCGTCTCAACACCTATGCGGACGCAGATGGAGTGCTTGCCGAGAAACCGGATGCCGTTATCGTCGCCACAGGCGGCATCCCCGACATGGAGTGGCTGGAGGGCGCTGAACATTGCGACAGCGTCTGGGACATCTTGACCGGGGTCGTGCCTGCGAAGGCCGATGTGCTCATCTACGATGAGACTGGACGCCAGGCCGCCATATCCTGTGCCCTGCATCTTGCCCGCCTGGGACATGCGGTCAGCGTGGCCATGGCGGACGACACCCTGGCGATCGAGACACCCTATCCGGACCGGGTCAGTTTCCGCAAACTCGCGTCCGAACTCGGCATCCGCGTCGTCGGCGATCTGCGGCTCATCAAGGCAGCGCGCCACGGCAACGGCATCGCCGCCCGGTTCCGGCATGAGCTCACCGGTGCAGAAACGGAAATGACCGCGGCCCAACTCATTGTCGAGCGCGGCACGGCACCTATGGAAGATATCTACCAGGAATTGCGTGCCCGCTCCGCCAATAAGGGCGTCACCGACATCGCGCTCATGACGGGAGTGGCGACAAAGGGGGTGCAAGGGCTCCAAGCTCCAGGATCCTTCGTCCTGCACCGCATTGGAGACGCGGTCGCCAGCAGGGACATCTACTCGTCAATCTATGAGGCCTACCGGCTCTGCTCGCAACTGTAGTCCGGCGAATCCCCTACGGTCAGTTTGGTCAGCGGTGGCCGTACTGGCTGACCAGCTCGGGGTCGCGGACGAGGCCGTCGAGCCAGGTCGGATCGAGCTTCGGCACGGAGGAGAACAGAAGTTTGGAATAGGGGTGCGTGGGCGACTTGACGTTGTCGGGCGTGATCTGCTCCACCCGCTCACCATTGTACATGACCATGATCTCGTCGCAGATGGCCTCGACGACGGAGAGGTCGTGGCTGATGAAGATATAGGAGAGCCCCAGCTCGCGCTGCAGCTCCTTGAGCAGCTCGATCACGGCGGACGCTACAACCGTGTCGAGCGCTGAGGTGATTTCGTCGCAGATGATGAGCTTCGGACCGGCCGCCAGCGCGCGCGCGAAGTTCACGCGCTGCTTCTGGCCGCCCGAGAGCTCCGAGGGATGACGGTAGCGCAGCGACCTCGGCAGGCGCACCATGTCGAGCAACTCGTCGACACGCTTCGAGCGCGCCTGCCTGTCGAGCCCGTGATAGAAGGCCAGCGGTCGCGAGATGATGTCCTCAATGGGCTTGGCGGGATTGAGCGCGGTATCGGCATACTGGAACACGATCTGCATCTCGCGCAGTTGGTCGCGAGTGCGTTTCCGGGCGGCGCGCTCCAGTGCCTTGCCGTCGAAGACGATATCGCCGGTCGCCGCTGGATGAATGCCCGCGATGGCGCGCGCCAGCGTCGATTTTCCGCAACCGGACTCGCCGATGACACCGAGATTGCGGCCCTTCTCCACGATCAGGCTGACGGAATCGACCGCGCGGATAACCGGCTGCCCGTCACGTTTCACCGGGCCGTATCCGGCTATCAGATTGTCGATGCGAAGCAGCGGTTTTGGTCCGGAATCTTCATCGGCCCGTATCTGCCTCGACTTCGGCTCGAAAGCGGCCAGCAATTCCCGTGTATTGGGATGCTTGGCAGCC
>NZ_RZSR01000385.1:0-5171 GCF_004023265.1 Mesorhizobium sp. M1A.F.Ca.IN.020.06.1.1 | reverse complement strand
AGTTGAGGTAGAGCGCCGAAAAGTAGGTTACCCAGATTGCCGCCACCGCGAACAGCGCGGTCCACGAACCCGGCTCGCCTGGCACGCCGGCATCCTTGGTCTTGTCGAGCAGCACGTCCATCGGAATATCGCTGGTGAAGGCGAAGGTGCCCGACTTGACGCAGAGATAGATCGCCAGGATCAGCATCATCACCCAAACGGCGGGTCCGGCCCAGTCCTGGAAGCGCCGCACCGTTTCCATACCCTTCTGGATGATCAAAAGCTGCAGCGCCCATATGACGACGAAGCAGATCACCTCCAGGGTGGAATGGCCGAGCAGATGCGAGGTCCGGTTGAATTCGTCGAACCACTGCAGCCGCGTCAGCAGCGCGACGATTGCGCCCGACGCGGCGGCCGTCTGGGCGCCATACCAGAAGCAGGCGACGACGGCGCGCACCAGCGCCGGAATGTTGGCACCCCAGATGCCGAAGGAGGCGCGCGCAAGCACGGGGTAGGGAACGCCAGTCTTCACGCCGGCATAGCCGACAAGGTTCATCAGGAAGTAGATGATCAGCGAGCCGATGCCGATGGCGATGATGAAGTTGACGAAGCCGCCGCAGAACAGAAAAAGGCTCGCGGCGAGATAATAGCCCCAGAGGCTGTGGACGTCGGAAGTCCAGACGTTGAAGATTGAAAACGGCCCCCAGTTCCTGACTGTTGCCGGAGCCAGATCCTCGTTGTAGAGGTCCGGCGAAGCGCCTTGTATAGTCATTGCAACTGTCCCCTTTTGCAAAACGCGGCGTCCCCGCGTTAACTGGTGAGGGTAAGCCTGACGCTGGGGAACCTACAAGCAATCCATTTGCCGGCTTTGGCCTTAAAGTCATTCAATGAGAATCGCGCTTCTCGTCGCGCCAAAACAGGAATCGCCTTTACTTGAGTCGGCTTGCCAATCGCGCCCTGTCCGGTTCCGAACTTTTTCGACCAGCAACCAAAATTGTGTGGAACCAAACCCCTGGACATGCGTTTATGCGGGTTCGGCCGCTTTGCGGTCGACCGGGAGGATAGTGATGGATCGCTTGCATTTCTTTACCCCAGTGCGGATCGCGCGTGGGCAGGGATACCCCTTGGAGGAAGTCGACAGCGTCTCCGAAGCGATGGTGTTCCTGCGGAAGTGGCCAACGGGGAGGCGCGGCCCCGTTTATCAATGCGCCGTGAATTGCTGCTCGGCAGCTATGGCTGGCAAGATGTCGGCTGAGGAGGCGAGAAAGGCTTTTGTCGGCTTTGCCCGCATCACTCGGATTCTCGACGACGAGATGGCGCTGCCTCTGGGTGGCGTTTCGATGGACAATGTCTACGCTCTAAGGCGCTAGCACGTTCGAATCCTTCGGCAGCATGAGACGTCGGCCTGAGGCCGACGTCTCGGTGGTGTTGTGTGCTTACTGGCACGAGTTGCTTCGTTTCAATTCTCCCTGAAAGAGCGTGTGAGGGAGGCTTCCACCGGGGCCAGCATGTAGTCGAGCAAAGTGTGCTCCCCGGTCAGAATCATCACTTCCGCCGGCATGCCGGGCGATAGACGGACGTCGTGCAGTTCTTCGAGATCGGCCGCGTCGACCTTGACCTTGGCGAGGAAATAGGGCTCGCCGGTCTTCTCATCCGTCAGCCGATCGGCCGACACCGAGGTGAGCAGACCGTGGATCTGCGGCAGATGCCTGCTCGGATAGGCCGTCAACACCACGCGGGCGGGCATGTCTGGATGCACCACATCGATATCCGTGGTCTTGATGCGTGAATCGATGACCAGATTGGGCTCGTTGGGCACGATATCGAGAAGCGGCTGGCCGCTGGCGATCACGCCGGATTCGGTCGTTACGCGAAAATTCATCACCGTTCCCGCAATCGGCGCGACGATGTCGGTCCTGGCCAGCACATCCTGGCGCGAGGGCAATTGGCTGCGCAATTCGGCCAGGTCGGTGCGCACCTTGGCGAGATCCTCGTTGGCGCTCTCACTGTCCTGCTGGCGCAGGTTGAGGAGTTGGAACTGGGTTTCGCCGATCTGCTGATCGTTGCGGGCCACTTGAGCCCGGTTTGACGCTTGGTTGGCGCGGATATCGGCCTGGGAGCGCAGCAGCGCCAATATCCGCGGCAAGCGCTCCAGCCCCTTTTTGTAAAGCTCTTGGGCGGAAGCGATCTCCTGGTCGATCAGCCTGAGTTGCTCGGTCTCTGCGGCGATCACGTCTCTTGATCCCGCACTTTGCTCCTCAATCTGCGCGATGCGCTTGTTGAGGATCTGCGTGCGCCCGTCGCGGGTCGCGAGGCGGCTGTCGAGCAGCGCCTGCTCTTCGGCGACCACGTTTCGCCCCAGCTCGCTGTCGATCGAGGTCAGCTCCTTGGGGAAGGCGACCCGATTCTGGCCGGCAAGCTCCGCGACAAGGCGCGCCTCGGTTGCCAGCAGGCGGATATAGCGCCCCTGCAACTCGTCGTAGCGGCCCTGCGCCTCCGTAGTCTTCAAGCTGATGAGGACCTCTCCGACGCCGACCTTATCGCCCTCCTTGACATGAATCGCGCCGATAATGCCGCCTTCAAGGTGCTGGACCGTCTTGCGATAGCCTTCGGGGCTGACGACGCCATCGGCGACGACGGCACTTGCCAGAAGCGCGACGCTGGACCACACGGCGACGCCGCCGACGAAGACAATCGATGAAACATAGCCCAGCATACGCGCCGGCCGGGTCCGTTGATTGAGGTCGCCACTGATTGCCTGGAATGCATGTGACCGCCGCCGGAAGAATCGGGAAATCAGGAGCAGGACGAGCGCGCCGGCGGCCACAGTCAGAGCGATACGCGTCGGCCAACCCAATCCGTCATACCAAATCGAGGCCGCGGCGGTCAGATCCCCGGCCAAGATGCTCAGCGTGCCGGTCAGCTCACGCAGGCTGTCCGCCAGCCCGTTCAGAAGCGTCGAGAAGTCCATGGCTCACTCCACCGCTTTCAGGTTTGCCGGCGCGAAGGCGGCAATCTTGTCCCGCATGGCCCCCGGCATCGGAATGCGCCTGGGCTGGCCTGCCAGCGCGCCGAGCACCTCGTCGCGCGTGCCGAGCATCATGACCGATCCGTCGCGGAGGAGGACGATGTTGTCAGCCGTGCGCAGAAGACTGGTCTGATGGCTGACGATAACGACCGTGCGGCCGCGCTCCTTCAACTGCTGAAGCACGTTGAACAGCGCCGCCTCTCCTTCGCCGTCGAGGCCGGTGTTCGGCTCATCGAGTACGATCAGCGGCGGGTCGCCGAACAGTGCCCGAGCCAGCGCGATGCGCTGCCGCTGACCGCGCGAGATCCGAACGCCGTGCGGTCCGACCTCGGTCCGATAGCCGTTCGGCAGCCGCAAGATCATCTCGTGAATGCCGGCGAGCTGGGCCGCGGCGATGACGGCTTCGCTGTCGACGTCGCGCAGGCGCGCGATGTTCTCGGCGATTGTTCCCGGGAACAATTGGACCTGTTGCGGCAGGTAGCCGATATGCTGGCCGAGCTCGTTCGACGGCCAATTCCAGACCTCCGCACCATCCAGCCTGACATGGCCCAGCGAGGGTCGCATCGTGCCGACGATGAGACGGCAGAGCGTGGTCTTGCCGGAGCCGGACGAGCCGATCACGCCGCAGGTCTGGCCGGGCTCGACACCGAAGCTTATCGCGTTCAGCAGGGCCTGCGGGGTTCCCGGCGCGTAATAGTGCAGGTTCTCTAACTTCAGCCGGCCTTGCGGGCGCGGCAAGGTGACGCCGACGTTCTGCGACGACCCGGTGGCGGCAAAGAGCTTGATCAGGTTCTGGCGCGCGGCCCGAGCGTTGACCAGGCTGCGCCAGGCGCCGATGGAGCGTTCGATCGGCGCCAGCGCGCGGCTGAGCAGGATGGAAGCCGCAATCATCGACCCGCCCGTGAGTTCGCGGTGCAGGACGAAATAGGCGCCGAGCCCCAGCACGGCCACCTGGAGGGCGAGGCGCAGGGAGCGCGACAGGCTGCCGATGACGGTGGTGCGCTGGAAAATGCGGGACTGCAGAGCTGTGAGAGCTTGCTGGTTTTGCTCCCAGCGCAACAGCGCCGGCTCGGACATGCCGAGCGAGCGCAATGTTTCGGCGCCATCGACAAATTGACCGACGGCGGCCTGGCTGCGGCGCAACCCTGCGGCTGCTTCCTGGTTTTTGCGGCGAGTGAGGAAATCGTTGGCTAGAGCGCAGCAGAACAGAAGCACCGCGCCGGCAAGGCCGAGCACCCCCAATGCCGGATGCAGAAACCACATGAACGCCATGAATACCGGCGTCCATGGCGCGTCGAGAAAGGTCAGAATGCCGTCGCCGGCAATGAAGCTGCGAAGATCGCTAACGTCCTTCAGGCCGGCTTCGACGTTGCTGCCGGCCAGGCGCGCCGCCATGGCGCGTTCGATCACCGGGACGCTGAGCTGGTCGTCCAGCCATTGGCTGATATGCCCCAGCATCATCCGGCGGGCATGTTCCAAGAGGCCATAGACGGCAATGGCGCCGATGACGGCAAGGGTGAGCCACAGCAGCGTGTCGATCGAGCCGCTCGACAGCACCCTGTCATAGATCTGCAGCATGTAGATGGTGCTGGCAAGCAGAAGAAGATTGGTTAGCAAGCTGAAGAGGAAAAGGGCCGGCGCCTGGCGGCGCGCCAGACGCATCACTTCCTGGAATTGCGGCCTTGGCTGCATCACGGAACCCCCCGTTTCGATGCCTTACTGCCGAGTTCCAACGGGGGCAGCACTTGGCCGCCCCCGCTGCTTCTGTGTCAGGCGATGTCGACGAGTATGTGCTGGACGGTGGTCATATCGCCGTCCGCGTCCGCGATTTGGACGCCGAAGTCGAGGTGCGCGTCCGGCGTCGTGGTCTGCGTCGTGGTGAAGCCGATGTCCACGATTTTGATGACGTCGTTGTCGGCGACGGCTGTATCCACACCGTTCACCTTGGCCACGTCGTTGTCCCAAATCACCAACGGGGCGGAAAGGCTGCCACCATTCGCGCCGACCGCGCTATTCAGGTCGATCGCGGTAGCACCGCCGAGAGCGGCGTTGGTACCGGCCGGCGCACTACCGGCCCCGACCAGACCGTTGCCGGACTGCATGATCTGGACGCCTTGGAGCACCCAGTTCTCACCGGCACCGTTGTAGTCGTTTCGCTCTATGA
>NZ_RZSR01000384.1:0-5209 GCF_004023265.1 Mesorhizobium sp. M1A.F.Ca.IN.020.06.1.1 | reverse complement strand
CGTCCTGCAGGAAGGCTTCGAGCTTCTCCGGCGCCAGGCCCGCCTGTTCGGCGATGCGTCGGGCGAGATCAGCGGCGGCCGCGCGCGGCCGGCCGACCGGGCGGTCGAGCCAGTAGGACACCGGATTGAGCGCGACCCGCTCGTCAACGGGAACAATCCGGCCCGACTTCAACTGGTCTGCCGTCAGCGGCGGCCGCGCCAGCGCGATGCCGAGCCCGTTCGCCCCCGCGTCGAGCACCAGATTGTAGTCCTCGAAACGCCGGTCCTGCGGGCGCGGGCGATAATCGACCCCCTGTGCCGCGAACCAGGCGCGCCAGGCGGACGCGTCGGAATCGTTGATCAGCGGGAATTTGAGCAGCCGGTCCGGGTCGCCGTGCCCGATCTCCTCCGCCAGCTCCGGCGAGGCGATCGGGAAGATGTGCTCCTCGAAAAGCTGGACCGAGACGCGGCCCGGAATGCGGCCGCGCCCGCAGCGCACCGAAAGGTCGATGCCTTCGTCGGCAAGGTCGGCCTGGCGGTTGTCGACGTCGAGCACGATGCGCAGCCGCGTCGGGTTGTTTTCGAGCGCCGCCATGCGCGGCATCAGCCAAAGGCCGCTGACCGAAGGGATCGAAGCCAGCCGCACCACCGCGGTGCCGCGCGGCTCGACCCAGCGGTCGGAATTGACCGAGATCAGCGCGAAGGCCTCTGTGGTGCGCAGGTGCAGCCGGTTGCCCTCATTGGTCAGCGTCACGCCGCGCGCGTTGCGCTCGAACACCTTGAGCCCGAGCCAGTCCTCCAGCTTGGCGATCTGACGGCTGATCGCGCCATGGGTGAGGTTGAGCCTTTCGGCCGCCGCGGAAAAGCTTCCGGTCCGCGCCGCCGCGTCGAAGGCGCGCAAAGTCTCGAGCGGCAATAGCTGGTCAGAGCTGTGAAGCATGCTCACAGCTGACCCTCGAATTGCTCGTTTGTCAATCGGCGGGCAATGGCGTTTTCTCTCTCCATGACACTGAAGGACGAGGATTCAGCAATGAGCGCGTACACCGGCACGTTGAATGAGACACAGCGCATGGACACCACGGCCGCGATCGCGGTGGCGCTGACGGTGGTCGGCTGGGCGTCTGCCTTCCCGGCGATCCGCGCTGGCCTTGCCGCCTTCCAGCCGCTGGAACTCGGGGCGCTGCGCTTCGCCATCGCGGCCGTGCCGGCAGCGATCTTCCTTGCGGTCAAGCGTCCGGCGCTGCCGAGGATCGATGAGCTGTGGCGTTTCGGCTTCGGCGGTGCCATCTTCGTCGCGCTCTACACCGCCATGCTCAATTTCGGCGAGCTCACCGTCTCGGCGGGCGCCGCCGGCTTCATCATCAATGTCAGCCCGATCTTCACGGCCATCATGGCCATGGCGCTGCTCGGCGAGCGCTTTTCCGGCATGGCCTGGCTTGGCACGGTGATCTCGTTTGCCGGCATCGGCATCATCGCGGTGGCGGACGGCCATGGCCTGCATTTCAACACCGGAGCGCTGCTGGTGCTGGGCTCGGCCCTTTGCTCGGCCGTCAACACCATCGTCCAGAAGCCGCTCTTTGCCCGCCACCATCCGCTGACGATCGCCGCTTCCAACATGGTGCTCGGCGCGCTCTGCCTGTCGCCCTTCCTGGCGGAAGCGTTTTCGCAGGCTGCGGTCGCCGACATGGCCGGCCTCGGCGCCGTCATCTATCTGGGCATTGTGCCCAGCCTGATCGCCTACGCCGCCTGGGCCACCGCGCTGTCGCGCCTGCCGGCCGCGCGCGCCTCGAACTTCCTCTATCTGGTCTCGCCGACCTCCGCTCTGATTGGATTCTTCTGGCTCGGCGAAGTACCGACTCTGCTCGGCATGCTCGGCGGCGCGCTGGCGCTCGGCGGTGTGATCGTGGTGAATTTGAAGCGGTAAGTCAAAGGGTTGAGGCCGGTGCCTTGAGTAAAGGAAAGAGCCGCCTCGAGCGGCCCTTTTCTTGCCCCTCATCCGGCCGCTACGCGGCCACGAGAACGGGTTGGTGCTGGCGCTGAAGGTCTCCTCTCCCCATAGGGAGAAGTCAGCGGAGTGAAGCGAGGCTGGGTGAGGGGAATTGGCGCGCTCACCTTCGCCCGAACAATCTTTCAATGTCGGCGAGTTTCAGCTCAATATAGGTCGGCCTGCCATGGTTGCAGGTGCCGGAGCCGGGAGTCGCCTCCATTTGGCGCAGCAGCGCGTTCATCTCCTCGGCCTTGAGCAGGCGGCCCGAGCGCACCGAGCCGTGACAGGCCATGGTCGCGGCTATTCTGTCCAGCCGTTCCTTCAGCGTCTCGACCGTGTCGTTGTCGGCGATCTCGTCGGCGAGGTCACGCACCAGTTGCTGCACATTGGTTTCGCCGAGCATCGACGGCGTCTCGCGCACCGCCACCGCGCCCGGGCCGAAGCGCTCCAGGCCGAGGCCGAATTTGGCCAGTGTCTCGGAATGCATCGCCAGCCGTTCGGCATCCTCTTCCGGAAGGTCGACGATCTCGGGCAAAAGCAGCATCTGCGAAGGCACGGCGCGAGAGTGCAGCGCGTTCTTCAAGGCCTCGTAGACCAGCCGCTCATGTGCGGCATGCTGGTCGACGATGATCAGCGAGTCCCGGGTTTGGGCGACGATATAGTTCTCATGCACCTGAGCGCGCGCCGCGCCCAGCACCGTGCCGAGCAGCGCCTCGGCCGGCTCGGCGATGCCCGCCCGCGCGTCGGCGCTTGCCAGCGGCCCGGTGTCGAAGGCAGCCTGATCGTTCTCGGCGAAGCCGCCTCGCGCCGGCCGCGCTTCGCCCATGTCGAGCGGCCGCTGCGGCGAGCGCGCCAAATTCGAACCGTGGTCGAAGCTGGAGCCGGAGGCGCGAAAAGCGGCCTCATAGCTGCGGTGGCCATTGGCCGGTCCGGGATGCGAATAGGACGCCGCGCCGGGCCGGAAAGCCGCCATCATGCCGGCCGCGCCGGTGGTCGCGGCCCGGATGCCGGCGCCGGCCATCGCCTCGCGGATGGCGCCGACAATCAACCCGCGCACCAGGCCCGGATCGCGGAAGCGCACATCGGCCTTGGCCGGGTGGACGTTGACGTCGACGGTTGCCGGATCGAGCGAAAGGAACAGCACGGTCACCGCATGCCGGTCGCGCGGCAGCACGTCGGCGAAAGCGCCGCGGATCGCGCCGGCGATCAGCTTGTCGCGCACCGGCCGGCCGTTGACATAGGCATATTGCTGCAGCGCGTTGGCGCGGGTGTAGGAAGGGATCGAGACATGACCGGCAAGATGCACGCCGTCGCGCATGGCATCGATGGCAATGGCATTGTCGGGAAAGTCGGCGCCCATCACTTGCGCGATGCGGGCGAGCCGGCCCTCCGGCGTGTCGCCGGTCGCCGGCAGCTCCAGCGTCGAGCGGTCGGATCCGGCAAGCGTGAAGCGCACGGCGGGGAAGGCAATGGCGATGCGCTTCACCACGTCGCCGGTGGCCGAGCTTTCGGCGCGCTCGCCCTTCATGAATTTGAGCCGTGCCGGCGTGGCGAAGAACAGGTCGCGCACTTCGACGGTGGTGCCGCGGTTGGCGGCCGCCGGCTTGACGGCCGACACCCGGCCGCCCTCGATGCTGATCTCGGCCGCGCTGTCGCCGGCGGCCGTGCGCGAGCGGATCGAAAGCCTGGCCACCGAGCCGATCGACGGCAACGCCTCGCCGCGGAATCCGAGCGAGCGGATGTCGTGGATATCGTCCGACAGCTTCGACGTGCAGTGTCGGGCAACTGCCAGCGCCAGTTCGCGCTCGGGAATGCCCGAGCCGTCATCGGTGACGCGGATGAGCGAGAGCCCGCCGCCGGCGGTGACGATCTCGACGCGCGACGCGCCGGCGTCGAGCGCATTCTCGACCAACTCCTTCACCACGCTTGCGGGACGCTCGATGACCTCGCCGGCGGCGATCTGGTTGATCATCGTTTCGGAAAGCTGGCGAATGGGCATCCGAGGATTATAGGCGGATTCGAACGGTGTGGGGGAGGGGCTACTTCATGCCTGCGCCACCACCCAGTCCCTGACCTTGCGCGCGTTGTCGCTGAGCTCGCGGTTCTTCGGCCAGATGACGTGGAAGCCGATGCCGGTCCTCATCACATGGTCGGTCACCGGCACCAGCAGCCCTGATGCGACCAGCCGCTCGACCAGATGCCGCCAGCCAAGCGAGATGCCTTGCCCTTCCATCACCGCCTGGATCACCAGGGCATAGTCGTTGATGCGCAGGCCGCGCTCGGCATTGCGCAGGCTGGTTCCGGCCGACGCGAACCATTCGTCCCAGTTCGGCGCCTCGCGATAGGGCTCCTCGAGATGGATCAGCCGGTGCGTGGCCAGTTCCTCGACCGTCTTCGGCATGCCGAATTTGGCCAGATAGCTCGGTCCCGCGACGGGGAAGATCTCTTCGTCGGACAGCGACAGCGAGTGATAGTCCGGCCAGTCGCGCGGCACACCGCCGCGCACGCCGAGCGGAATACCCTCGGCAATGATGTCGAGGTCGCGGTCGGCGGTCTGGATGCGCAGATCGATGCCCGGCAGTTGGTCGCGGAACTGCTGCAGGCGCGGCATCATCCAGAACGAGCCGAAGGCAGTCGAGGCGGCAAGGGTCACATGGCCGCCGGTCGCCTGCAGGCGAAGGTCCTCGGCAGATTTGCGGATATGCGACAACCCCAGCGAGACGTCCGCGTGGAAGCGCTCGCCGGCCTCGGTCAGGAGCACCTGGCGGTGGCGGCGCTGAAACAGCTTGGCGCCGAGCTGTTCCTCCAGTCCGCGCACCGCATAGGATACGGCCGCCTGGGTCATGCCGAGCTCGCGCCCGGCGGCGGTGAAGCTCGACAGCCGGCCTGCCGCCTCGAAGACGACGAGGCTGCCGGCCGAGGGCAGGAGGTGGCGTAGGCTTCGCATAAGCACAGCTTATACAAGAGATCAGGATTTTCCAGCGTCACATCCATATTTCGTGTCGCTAACTTGGTCGGGCGGGATGAAGGAGACAACATGAACGCACCGGCCGCTGAATTGACTGAGCCGACCCACCGTCGCGGCGGCGGCCGCCTTGGGCGCAAGGCGCTGAGAAGCGCGCCGGTCGCGTCTTTCCCGACGCTCGTTCGCCAGATTCCGGCCTATGAGATCGTGCCCGACGAGGCGGTGGAGCTGATCCACGAGGAGTCGCTCAAAATCCTCGAGGAGGTTGGCTGCGAGTT
>NZ_RZSR01000383.1:0-5221 GCF_004023265.1 Mesorhizobium sp. M1A.F.Ca.IN.020.06.1.1 | reverse complement strand
CGTGCGCTCAGTGACCGATACCAGCATGATGTTCATGATGCCGATGCCGCCGACCAGAAGGCTGACGCCGGCGACGGCACCCAGCATGCCGGTCATGGTGGTGGTGGCGCTGGCCATGGCGTCGGCGATCTGGGTCATGTCGCGGATCGAGAAATCGGCATCACGGTCCGGCGTGATGCGGCGCGTGTCGCGCAGGATGTCCTCGACGCGCGGCTGCAGTTCGGTGGTCGGCGTCCTGTCGTCGGCGGCGATGTAGATCGAGTCGATGTCGCGGTTGCCGGCGATGCGCCGCTGGTAGGCGGCCAGCGGCATCAGCACGACATTGTCCTGATCCTGGCCGAAGCCGGTGTAACCCTTCGGCTCGAGCAGGCCGATGATCCGGCAGGAGGTGCGGTTGACGCGGATCGTCTCGCCCTCCGGATCGCCGGCGCCGAAGAACTGCTGCCGCACCGTCTCGCCGATCAGGCAGACGCCGGCGCCGGCGCGCGCCTCGGAATCGCTGAAGGGGCGGCCCGACACCAGCTTCCAGTCGCGCGCGTCGAGATAGGCGCTGTCGGTGCCGGTAACGCCCGACGTCAGGCTCTCCGTGCCGAAGATGACCCGCACCTGTTTTTGCGACGCCGGTGCGATGGCGCGTGCGCCGCTGAGATGGGCAACCAGTGCTTCGAGGTCCTTGGCGGCCAGCGGTCGGGTGACCTGGTCGAGCCCGCCGGGGCCGCCAGGCCCTGCCGGACGGCCCGAGCGGACGACGAGCAGGTTGCTGCCGAGTTTCGAGATGTCGGCCTTGACCTTCTCGGTGGTGCCGGAGCCGATGGTGAGCATGGCGATGACCGCGGCGACGCCGATGACGATGCCGAGCAGGGTCAGGAACGAGCGCAGCACGTTCCGGCGGATGGAAATCAGCGAAAGGCGGACGGTTTCCCAAATCATGCTGCCTCGGCTTTCGGTGTATCTGAAGCGACGTGGCCGTCGAGGAAGCGCACCGTGCGCCCGGCATATGCCGCGACGTCGGCTTCGTGCGTCACCATAACGATGGTGAGGCCGAGTTCGGCGTTCAGCCTGGTCAGCAATTCCACTATTTCGTGCGTGCGCGCGGTGTCGAGATTTCCGGTGGGCTCGTCGGCGACGAGCAGGGTCGGTTTGGTGACGATGGCACGCGCGATCGCCACGCGCTGTTGCTGGCCGCCCGAGAGCTCGGCCGGCGTGTGATGTTCGCGCCCGACAAGTCCGACCTGGGCGAGCGCCTGCATGGCCAGCTCCCGGCGCTCGCGGGCGGAAACGCCGCGATAGATCAGCGGCAGCTCGACATTTTCCGCCGCCGTGGTGCGGGGCAGGAGATTGTAGCCTTGGAAGACGAAGCCGACATAAAGGTTGCGCAGCAGGGCGCGGCGGTTGCGGTCGAGCCGGCCTGCATCCACGCCCTTGAAGCGGTAGGTTCCGGCCGTCGGCGTGTCGAGACAGCCGATGATGTTCATCGCCGTCGACTTGCCCGAGCCGGACGGTCCCATGATGGCGACGAACTCACTTCTGCGGATGGCAAGATCGACGCCGGCAAGTGCGTGCACGCACGCTTCGCCCTCGCCATAGCTCTTCCATACACTGTCGAAGGTGATGAGCGGGGGAGCGGACACGGTCAGCTCCGTTGCTGCGAGCCGGTGATGACCTCTGCGCCTTCCTCGAGGCCGGACGTGATCTCGGTCAGTTCGCCGTCGGTCGAGCCGATCCTGACGTTGACGGCATGCGGCCGTCCGTTGTCCAGCACATAGAGCGTGCGAGAGCCGTCGATCGGTGCTTTCGTCGCCTCGCGCTGCCGGTTGGGGGGCCCCATGCGGCCGGTAAAGAGGTCGCGCAGGCTCCAGCCGCGGGCCGCCTGTTGCGCCGGGCGGTAACGGAAGGCTGTGGCCGGCACGGTGAGCACGCCCTTGGCCTGCCTGGTCACCACGGCGACCGTGGCGGTCATGCCTGGCCTGAGCAGAAGCTCGCCGTTGTCGACTTCCAGCCGTGCATTGTAAGTGACGACGCCGTCGGTGGTGACGGAGGCATAGGAGATGTCGCGGATCTCGGCGTCGAAGGGACGGTCCGGGAAAGCATCGACCGTGAAGCGGGCATGCTGGCCGGGCTTGACCTGGCCGATATCGGCCTCGTCCACCGCCGCCTGCAGCTCCATGTTCCGCAAGTCGGCAGCGATGACGAACAGCACCGGCGCCTGCAGCGAAGAAGCGACCGTCTGCCCCGGATCGACGGAGCGCGTGAGCACGATGCCGTCGATCGGCGCGTAGATGGTGCTCTTGGCAAGGTCGGTCTGCTGGGCCTTCAGATCAGCCTCAGCGATGGCGAGATTGGCCTCGGCGCTGTCGAGCGCGGCCTTGGAGCGATCGCGTGTCGCGGTCGCGGCCTCAAGCGATTGATCCGTCGCCATGCCGCGCTTGGTGAGGGCGCTCGCGCGGACCACCGCGTTCTGGTTTTCCTGCAGCGTGACCTTGGCATCTTCGACGGCGGCCGCCGCCGCCTTTGCCGAGGCGGTGGCGCGCTCGATCTGGACTTCGAGCTTGGCGGTGTCGAGCGTCGCGAGCACGTCGCCCTTCTTGACCTGCTGGTTCTCGTTGACGGCGACGGCGCGGACGATGCCGGAAAGCTCGCTGGAGATGTCGACCTGCGTCAGCGGCTGCAGCGTGCCGGTCGCCGACACCTTGACGGTCAGGTCGGCAATCGTCGCCGGCGCGGTCGTGTATTCGATCCGGGGCGGCGAGACGGCGTTCCAGCGGTAGCCGGCGATCGCGGCCGCCACGACAGCCAGCGCCAGCAGCGCGTAGAGCCGGAAGCGGCGGCGCTTGCGGCTCACGCCTTTGCGGTCGAGCCCGAGGGCCGTTTCGATGGAAGTGTCGGTTTCTGCGTTTGGCGGATTGACAAGCTGGTCCACCACGGACCCCTATAACGACAAATGATGTCCCTATCCGTGAACAAATCATGCCTTGAGGTTCGAATTTCAAATTAAATTTCCCTCATGTTGGGATCGAGCAGAAATTCGGGACGAGGCGGAAGGTTTTCCAAATGACGCGCGACTACTTGCTTTACGACGTGTTTACGACCGAGCGGCTGGCCGGGAATCCGCTGGCGGTGGTGCTCGACAGCGAGGGGCTGGATACGGCCGCCATGCAAGCGATCGCGCGCGAATTCAACCTGTCCGAGACGGTGTTCGTGCTGCCGCCCGAAAATCCCAAGCATCGCAACCGTATACGCATCTTCACGCCCGATTATGAGATGCCGTTCGCGGGCCATCCGACGGTTGGGTCGGCTATCGCGCTTGCGGAGCAGGCTGGCGAAGCGACTGGCATCTTTGTGCTGGAGGAGAACATCGGCCCCGTGCGTTGCGCGGTCAGCAAGCATGATGGCGCTACCTTCGCCGAATTCGACTTGGCGAAACTGCCTGAGCGGCTGGAACTCGCCGCCGAACCGGAAATGATCGGCGCCGCGCTTGGCCTTGGCCCGCATGAGCTCGGCTTCGAGAATCACCGCGTCTCCTTCTGGTCGGCCGGCGTGCCCTACCTCACCATTCCGGTTGCCGGCCTCGAAGCCGCCGCAAAAGTCAGGCTGGACAACCAGGCATGGTCCGAACTCGCGCCGCGCAAGAGCGAATGGGCCTTCGCCAGCCCGTACGTCTATTGCCGCGAGACGGTGCATCACGACAGCGCCTTCCATGTGCGCATGATCGTGCCGGGCAATCCCTCCTACGAAGATCCGGCGACCGGCTCCGCGGCGGCGGCCTTTGCCGGCGCCATCATGCATTTCGACGGTCCAACCGACGGGATCTCGCAGCTTTGGATCGAGCAGGGGCTGGAAATGGGGAGACCCTCGCGCATCCGGCTCGAGCTCAATGTCGACGGCGGAAAACTGGCCTCCGCGCGCATCGGAGGCCATGCGATCAAAGTGGCGGAAGGCCAGATTTTTGTGTGACACCTGCGGCAATTCGGCGATTTGTCTGGAAATGATCCGGCAGGGCTGGACATCGTTCAAACCGGCGGCTATATGCGCCGCCGACGCTGGATTTCCCGGCGGTGTGGGTGTGTAGCTCAGTTGGTAGAGCAGCTGACTCTTAATCAGCGGGTCCACAGTTCGATCCTGTGCACACCCACCAAAGTCTTTCCATAAAGCGGCCAGAAAACAAGCGAGATGGGCACCAGTCCTACTGCGCTGTCTTGCTCAAGCTGGCCTTGAACTTGACCTTCATCGTGATCTGGCCGGTCACCGTAACCTGCGATCCGCCATAACCGCCGACATTGCGGTCCCGGGCATTGACGTTAGTTGTCATGCCGGTGATTTCGCAGGTGTCGGCGACAGTCTCGGCCACCATGGCGCAACTGACGGCCGCGACCTTGTAGAAAGAGTGAAGTGCGGCCTGCTGCTGGGCGGCTGCGTCCTCGTCGTCCTTGACCGGAAGGGTCATCGAAATCGACGATTGGATTCTGGCAGATCCGTCTTCGCCGGGGCGAAGCGGGCGAACATATTGATCTTGGGCAAGGGCCGGCAGTGCCATCCCAGCAAGAAACGTAACAAATATTAGGCCCTTCAAATACATCGTTCGATCTCCCGTGAAACATCTCTGTCGCACGAATCAATCAAGACGACGTTATTTCGTCATTTCAACAGCGTTGAAATTTTGAAGGAAGATTATTTTTCCGAAACGCCGGCTTCCGCGAAACTCGCCATTCTCGTATGACACTCCAGCGCCGAGCGGACGATGTTGACGGCAAGGCAGGCGCCGGAGCCTTCGCCGAGCCGCATGCCGAGGTCGAGCAGCGGCGGCAGGCCCAACGCTTCGAGCAGGCGGCGATGACCGGCTTCGGCCGAGACATGGGCGGCGACGGTGTGCGCCAGCCCGGTCGGGTGCAGCCTTGCCAGCGGCGCGACGGCGGCGGTGCAGACGAAGCCGTCGAGCAACACCGGCACGTTGTTCTTGCGCGCGGCCAGCGTGGCGCCGAAGATCGCCGCAAGCTCGCGTCCGCCAAGGGCGGCGGCGATCTTCAGCGGGTCGGAAAGCGAATCGGCATGGCGCTTGAGGCCCGCCTCTATGGCGGTGATCTTGCGGATCAATCCGGCATCATCGACGCCGGTGCCGCGGCCGGTCCATTTTTCCGCGCCGCCGCCGTCGCGCCGCTGGCAAGGCTGCACCCGACCGGGCTGGCGCACACCGTCGCCGCCCATGTCTCGGCCGAAGCCGGTC
>NZ_RZSR01000382.1:0-5221 GCF_004023265.1 Mesorhizobium sp. M1A.F.Ca.IN.020.06.1.1 | reverse complement strand
GCCGGGCTTCGAGGAAAAGCGCAAAGAGGGTGAAATCCACCGCTAATTTCGGGCTTTCCCGGCCGTTTTCCGGCACGTTGATCGAGGAGGCGCGGCTCATCGCGGCGCCTCCTCGCCGCTGCCGGTCCGGGCTTGGGAGGATGCGGGACCGGCAAGGATATCGGCACCGAAGAGGTCGGGCCGCTGCGCATGGCGTGAGATGCCGGTGGCGCGCTCGATGTCCAGCACGCGTTCGGCCGGCACCCGCTTCCAGGAGTAGAAAGCCTGGTGGCGGATACCCAGATGCGAGGCGAGCGCGCCTAATCCGCCAACCTTGGCGGCAGCGATTCTGACGATTTCGATCATGGGCAGATGGTAGGTATTACCTACCTACTGTGTCAACAGGCAATCGCTTGCAAAAAAGTAAGCAATAATTACTATGCTTCGGCATGATCGCGACCATACGCACCGACTCGACGACACTTGGCCAACGCCTGCGCCAGGCGCGGGAGGCTGCAGGCCTGACGCAGAACGACGTCGCCGATCACTTCGGCATCAAGCGTGTCTCCGTCACCCAATGGGAGGCGGACACCACCCGCCCTTCGATGGAGCGACTGCCCGAGCTTGCCGCGCTGCTCAAGACCGATGTCGCCTGGCTGCTCGACGCCTCAGGCGCAGCGCCTCTACCGATTGTACGCGAGCCGAAGCCAAGAGCTGCAAGAACACCGATCATCCCCGGCGACGAGCTGGTCGGCGGGCGCGACCTGCCGATCTATGCCGCCGCGATGGGCGGCGAAGGCCACATGATCGTCACCTTCGAGGCGATCGACTGGGTGAAGCGGCCGGCGGTGCTGCAGAATGTCCGCGGCGGCTATGGCATCCTGGTGCGCGGCGAATCCATGATCCCGGCCTATTGGCCCGGTGATACCGCGCTGGTGAACCCCCACTTGCAGCCGGCGCGGGACTCGGACGCGGTGTTCTTCCACACCCCGCCCAAGGAGCGCGGCGACGAGGAAGCGATCATAAAGCGCCTAGTGGGCATGAACGACCGCGAATGGACGCTGGAGCAATACCGGCCGGCGAAGACGTTTACCGAGAGCCGCGTCGACTGGCCGATCTGCCATCGGGTAGTCGGGAAGTACAACGCGCGGTGACGAGCGTACACGCCGCGTAGCGTGAGGCGGGCACGGAACATCAAACCGAAAGCCAAGGGAAATGGGTTCTGATCGGCCCAGGCGAGCAGCAAGATCCGAACAACACTAGGCGCGAAATTCGCCCGCTCCCATCAGCCGCACTGCAACCGCGGGAATGTCTTCCCCAGTAGCGACATTATCTGTCGTAGACGAATACACAGTTATCAAGAGTAGATAACGTATTCAATGGAGCCCTCTCAAGAGAACTGTCTATAAACTCATCGCAAAGTATCGTCATAAGCGAGCTTTTGTTGATTTCCTTCATCCATATATTTGGATAATATCTAGACAACATACCAATTATATATAGACCAACGTAAAAATACCCAAATTCATTCAGGAACTCACCGTTGCCAACGAAGTAGAGGTTATCAACGGTATCAGGGAAGATTTCAGGAGAACTGCTTGGGACGTCGAACAATTCCTTCGTGACGGTGAGCGTAAAGGCAGCTCCTGATTGGACCGGGGTAATAGATAAGCCTTCAAAATGCCGTGGATGGTAAGCAAACCTTTCTAGAACCGGCTGGAGCAAATCATTATGGCACGGGTGAACAATGACCGTTTTTCGGGCACTTGCAACAATGCTATCCTCTCCGTAGGTCAATTTGTCAGAAATTATCCCACGTACAAGCTTCGACTTTATAGGTGACGAACTTAGGCTTAGGAATAGTCCAGGAATATGCTGCAAGCATTCAACAAGGCTTATTGGTCGGTTTGGCATCTTAATCGAGGAAAGGGGCATTAATTCCGAGCTTATGTCGTATCGAGACTGCCCAAGGTGCCCGGGAATATCTAGACTCCGCTTCAGATAGTGTGGAGAGTGGGCCGCGTATCTTCGCCAAAGCCCAAACAGTCCTGTCAGGGTACCGTTCTTATCGAAGTCTGGTGATGCGCCAGAGGCTTCAAGTGAAACCGCCTGCACGAGAGACAACCCGTGCCTGTGGAATTTCCCGTGGCGAGCGTCAATAGCGTCAAGGCCGTTTCCGGCCCAAAGAATTACTGCGTTTGCCAGCGCGGTTATGCTGTAGTACGCTTGCAATGCTTTGGTCGATAGTCCACTCGCTTTCGATGATTGAGAGAATTCGTATGCCTGCCTAAGGCAGTACGCCAGCTGTTCCATTTGCTTTTTTAAGTTAGGCCGCTGCTTTGAGGAGACCTCGCGTTCCAACATCAGCCGGTCAACCGATGCGAGAGCGTCTTGGAACTTTCGGAGCCCCCTCCACGCAAAGTCATATGCACTGCTCTGTGCGATCTGAACGACAGCGGTCCTCTTCAATGGTACCCCACAGGTGAAGGTTGCGGCGATGTTGTCGGTGCCACCTACGACTTTGCGATGGTTAGGCCGGATGGCTGGCCGTTTTCGATCTCCTTAGCGCGCCCGCCTCGGTCGCTAAGGCTTTGAGCTTATACCGCTTCGCCCTTCACCGGCTGTGGCCGGATACTTGTAAGCAACGTAGCCAAACACCGCCGCGCAAACGAGGTCAATCGGCATCCAAGTCGCCCGAGACAGGAACACAGGCAAGAATGGATTGAACACTAAGGCGACAAAGAACAGGCCGTAAGCCCATTTCTCCTCACCCGCTGATCTCAATTTGACGCCGCAATAGATGCCTGCGGCACATACGCCTAGGCGCAGCACCTGATAATACCCGTATGGCAAGGAAAGGATTGCGATGACGAGGGCAACGGAGGCGCATATAGCGACGGGCCTCGTCATCCTCGTGCGCGCTCCGCAAATCCTCCAGCAGCCGCAACAAGAAGGTACCAGTCCTATTTTTCGTCAGCGTGATCATGTTTCGCTCGGGCCCGATCATCGGCCCAGCTATCATAAATGCGAGACCGGGGAAGAAGACCGGCACAACTATCCAGACCGGCCACTCCCAGGCGTAGTATGCACCATAGCCACCAATGATCATCGCAGCGGCGGGTAATCCTAAACGCGGGTCCGGGGGAATCAACTATGAAAAATTTCGTTACGTCAGTGCTCGGCGTCGTCGGTGTCTTCGGGGCTATGGCGATAGGTTTGGGAGCGCTTGCTTTCTACACCGTCGCTTTTGAGGCCCACCAGCCGGTCCACCCGAACCATTCAGCGGCGCCGGCCCCAAGTCTGCGCTTATAACAAGGACTTTGTGAGTCCTGGGAAGGTTGCTTCTGATTCTGCTGCGCACGCTGAGAGGTTTACGGGATGCTGATCAGCTAAGTCATTTTTTTTGGGGAATGGCTAGCAAACATCGAAGCAGTGCATGAGGTTATCTTCGTGACTATCGAAAGCCTGATTGTGATGAGCGCTCTGCTACTGGCAAGGCAGAAAAGTAGCTCACTCATTTGTGCTGTTTTGTATGCTTTGTCCTACTTCGGAGCATTCCTATTATAGGCAGCTACATACGATATGGCATGCATGCTGCCGCCGATCTTTTGATCGCCTGACCGCTATGGGGAAGCGATCTTGTGGGTTTCGGGCGTAACGAGCTTTGCTGTGTCGACCTACCGTATTTCTTTGAGGCGGTGGCCACCAGATTATCGCCAACACCATTATGATCTGAGCGCCGCGCGGAACGACAGAGAGTGGTCCCGATCGGTGGACGAAAAATAGTGTGGGAGAGGAAGCCGACTTCTCCTAGAGGGGATTGCGCAGGCTATCGCCTGGACCGCCTCCAACCTGCGGCGGCGGCTTCGGCTTCCGAGCAGAACCAGCGCTCGCCCTTGGCCTGGTTGATGACGGTGACGCTGTAATATTTCTGCCCGGGCACGTGGTAGATCCGCTCCCCGTCCGCCGAAATGTTGCCCTTGATGTTACAGCCGACATTGCCGCCGCCGAGTGCGAAAGTTGGCGTCGCCGGCGCCTGCACATCGTCACTGTGCTGCGCCCGCCAATCCCAGGGTGCCTGGAAGCTGCCGACCCATAGGCCCAGCTTCGCTGCCTGGGCCTTGGCCTCTAGCGCGGCATAGGCGCCGCTGCTGTATTTCGGCCAGTCCAGCGCCTGCCCGTGCTCGACCATCCAGGCGGCCACATCAGCCCCGTCGGCGCGCGTGCAGTTGCCGACAAAGCGCCCATAGCGGTCCCATGTCACGAACACGCATTGCACCGGCCTGGAGGCCGCCAGGAATTTGTCCAGCGCTTCGGCGGAGCGGCGGCCGCAGGGATATTCGAACCCCCTAGCATCGTCGCAATATTGGCGGCTCTCCGGCGCGTCGATGCCGTTGAAGCGCACGCGCTGGCCGTGGATCTCGATCGTGTCACCGTCGATCACCGAGCCGACGCCGGCGACTGATAGCGGCCTCGGCTTGATGATGTTCTGCAGGTTGATTTCCGGAAGCGATCCGCTGTTGTGCATCACGAATTGTGTGAGCAAGGCAGAAAACGCAGCCACCGTCACGAGCACAAGACGAAGCGGCACGCTTGCCCATCGCCTGGCGCGCGATCGTTTCGTGCCAGTGCGCCGACGCCACTGGCCAGAGCGGTTGTCGTAACGGGACTTGTCGATCCCGATCACATCGCGCCGCCCGGGCGGCTTTCGGCAGATCGGCCAGCACAGCTCGACACCGGGAGCACACTCGCCGCGGCAAAATCTAGTTTTACATACATTGAGGCATCCCCCGACACCGAAGACGATAGTGCTCCATTTGTATTTGGCTGTCGAATCCGCTTTAGCGCCTGAGGGCAGACCAGCAGAATTGCCCAGGCGGAGCCGACCTATCGGCCCGTGAGACCTGATCCAGCCCCCGCTTGTTCCATGGGCAGGTGGGGCGCGAGACCCATAAGAAGTCGCGATCAGAGTGTCAGTTATCCACCGGCCGACCTCAGAACCACTGCACCGTGATATTTTCGCAACAGCAATTCGGCGCGCTGTGCGGTATATCTCGAGTCAACGTAAAATTGCGGTGGGACAAAACATGAAATCTCTTTTGCTTGCTTGCGTATTCGGCCTTGCTGTCTGCGGCCCTGTTATGGCGGCCGATATCGTAGAACCGGCTGTGACAAGCGAATGGACATGGCAGGGCGCTTATGCCGGTGCCTTCGGTGCCGGAACGCTCGAGCACTATAACAT